>NZ_JRAH01000023.1:0-3931 GCF_000768755.1 Porphyromonas sp. COT-108 OH1349
GAAGCCTATACGGGCTTCGGGGCTTTGAAGTGTATCCTCTCTCCTGCCAACACGATGGAGGACATCGCCCGATGGAACAAGTCGGAGCTGGAGCTTTTTCCCTTGGTGATGGAGTTGCACAGCATCATTAGAGACAACACCGCTTCCGAATCGCAATACAAGAGTTATATGCAGAGCCTGAAAAACTCTGTGATGACCGCTTTCTATACTCCTGCGCCCATAGTGCGGGAGATTGCCGCTTCCTTACAGGAGGCAGGTATCGCCCCCAAGCGAATCCTTGACCCTTCGGCGGGAATGGGCGAGTTCATCCGCTCTTTTGATGCCATTGCAGCCGAAGGACATACGACCTTCGGTTTTGAGAAAGACATCCTCACGGGACAGATGCTCTCCGCACTGCATCCCGAAGACAAGATACGCATCCGGGGCTTCGAGGAAATCGAATCCAAGCTCAACGGTTATTTCGACGTGGTTAGCAGCAACATTCCTTTCGGAGATATGGCTGTCTTCGACCCTGTTTTCAGCAAGACGGACGAACCAGCCCGAAAGGTCGCCCGCACATCCCTGCACAATTACTTTTTCGTCAAGGGAGTCGATATGCTCCGTGAGGGTGGCGTGCTGGCATTCATCACCTCGCAAGGTGTTATGAACGCGCCAACGAATGAGTCTGTAAGGGAGTGGCTGATGAACCATACCCGACTTGTCTCGGCGATTCGCCTTCCTAATAATCTCTTCTCGGAAAATGCGGGGACAGAAGTGGGCAGTGACCTTATCGTCCTGCAAAAGCAGAGTGGCAAGACAAGTCTTACCGAAGAGGAACTGCGTTTCATCAAGAGTGAGAAACGCCCTAGCGGAGTGCTGTTCAACACTTATCTGCGAAGTATGTCACAAATCGTACATACTGAGTGGAAGCAGGACACCGACCCTTACGGCAAGCCTGCCATTCTATTCCATCACGAGGGTGGAGCGGAAGGCATCGCCACCGATATGGGTAAAATCCTACGGGCTGATTTAGCCCAACGCTTGGATATGGCATTGTACCAAAAGCATATCTTCATACAGGAGCAACCCCAAGTTAGCATTGCCGTTCCTCCCGAAATAAAACAGCGAGAAGTGACGCTTACGTCTGCCACTTCGGAAGAAGAGCANTCTTCATACAGGAGCAACCCCAAGTTAGCATTGCCGTTCCTCCCGAAATAAAACAGCGAGAAGTGACGCTTACGTCTGCCACTTCGGAAGAAGAGCAATCACACCAAGAGGTGGTGCAACTGAAAAAGGAACAGCCGACAGAGCAACCCCGAAGCAGTGTTGCACCACAGGTACAACTACTCGACCTTTTTGGCAATATCATTCAAGAGGAGAANCAACTGAAAAAGGAACAGCCGACAGAGCAACCCCGAAGCAGTGTTGCACCACAGGTACAACTACTCGACCTTTTTGGCAATATCATTCAAGAGGAGAAGCCCAAACGAAAAAACTCCTCGATGAAACGTGCCGTGGCTTCCGCCCCTTCTCCCACTGTCGAAATAAAGCAACAAGAGACTGCTATGGGACTGTTGGAGACAGGAGAGTTGTGGTGGCAGCAGGACAAGGAGAAAGGTATGCGGCTGCGTCCCTATGAGGGCTTATGGCATGAACACCTCAGAGAAGGTTCTTTGCTTGCCTCGGACTTTCAAGTCGGAATGCTTGTCCGTGATATGGAGGACAACCGAATGTTCCAGCCCATAGACCTCTCTTCCCAAGAACGGCAGAAGATGTTGCTCTACATAGACCTGCGGGATGCCTACCACGCCCTCTATGATTATGAAGCGGAACGTAAGGTGGCGAATGAATCCTTGCGACAGAACCTCAATGAACTGTACGACCGTTTCGTGCGGCTGTACGGGCATCTGAATGACCGCAAGAACCACGAGCAGATCCTGATGGATGCGGGTGAAACGCTCAAAGCCGATATTTTCCATCAGCCTGTTTCGTTCAGTCTGCACGAAGTGACAGAGGTGAGCAATGCCCAAGAAGCACTTTCGGCTTCACTCAATAAATTCGGAGCGGTGGACACCGGATATATGCTCTCTTTGCTTCCCGAAAGTTCCGAAGAGGAGATGCTCTCCGACTTGCACGGCAAAATTTATTACAATCCCTTGGAGGGAGAGTATGAAATCGCCGAAAAGTTCATATCGGGCAATGTGGTTGCCGCATCGGAACGTATCGAACAATATCTCTTGGAGCATCCGGAGGACACAAGGGCGCAAGTCTCCTTGCAGGCCCTGAAAGATGCCATCCCCGAACCGATTCCTTTCGTGGACTTAGATTTCAACTTCGGGGAGCGATGGATTCCCGTAAACCTTTACTCTGATTATGCCTCGCACCTCTTCGATACCGAGGTGACGATACGCTACAATTCAAGTGCGGACGAATACTCCGTGGATGCACGGGGCCACAATGCCAACATCTGGGACAGATTCTGTGTGCGGGGACAGCATCGTCGCTACGATGGTATTGCCCTGATGAAGCATGCCCTGCTGAATACAACGCCGGACATCACCAAGAAAATCATGGTCGGAGACAAAGAGGTCAAGGTACGAGATACCGAAGCCATACAGATGGCAAACGCTAAAATCGATGAGATACGAAACGGCTTTACTGATTGGTTGAACGAGCAGAGCGATGAGTTCAAGAAGCGATTGGAGAAACTATATAATGATACTTTCAATTGTTTTGTTCGTCCTCAGTACAATGGATCCCATCAGACATTCCCCGACCTCAACCTGAAAGGCTTGGGTATCGAAAGCCTGTACGACAGTCAGAAGGATGCCGTGTGGATGTTGAAGCTTAACGGAGGGGGTATCTGTGACCATCAAGTAGGGGCAGGGAAAACGCTTATCATGTGTGCTGCAGCCTATGAGATGAAACGGCTCGGCTTGGCGAAAAAGCCGATGATACTAGCTCTCAAAGCCAACGTGCAGGAGATAGCACAGACCTTCCAAACGGCTTACCCGAATGCCAAGCTGCTCTATCCGGGCAAAAACGACTTCACCCCTGACAAACGGCAAAGGATTTTCCACGATATCAAGAATAACAACTGGGATTGCATTGTCCTCACACACGACCAATTCGGTATGATACCGCAATCGGACGAGATACAGCAGAAAATCCTTCAGGATGAGTTGGACAGTGTAGAGGAGAACTTGGATGTCCTGCGTCAGCAGGGGCGCAGTATCTCTCGTGCCATGGAAAAGGGGCTTGTCAAGCGACAGATGAATTTGCAGGCGAAGTTGGATGAAATCAAGTTCAAGATAGAGAACCGAAAGGACGACGTGGTAGATTTCAAGACCATGGGTATAGACCATCTTTTTGTAGACGAGTCGCATACTTTCAAGAACCTGATGTTCAATACTCGCCACGACAGAGTGGCAGGGCTTGGGAACAGTGAGGGAAGTCAGCGTGCCTTGAATATGCTCTTTGCCATACGAACGATACAAGAACGGACGGGGAAAGACTTGGGAGCCACCTTCCTTTCGGGTACGACCATATCGAACTCACTTACGGAGTTGTACCTGCTTTTCAAATACCTGCGTCCCCAAGCCCTCGAAGCACAGAATATCAAGACCTTTGACGCATGGGCTGCCATCTTCGCCAAGAAATCTGTGGACTATGAGTTCTCTGTTACCAATGAAATCGTGCAGAAGGAGCGTTTCCGCTATTTTATCAAAGTACCTGAGTTGGCGGCGTTCTACGCTCAAATCACCGATTATCGAACGGCAAAGGACATCGGCATAGACCGCCCCGAAAAGAATGAGATTATGCACAACATACCACCTACACCCGAACAGGAGAAGTTCATTGCCAAGTTGGTGGAATTTGCCAAGACAGGTAATGCGGAATTATTGGGACGAGAGAAACTCTCCGATAGAGAGGAGAAAGCCAAGATGCTTAT
>NZ_JRAH01000024.1:0-32659 GCF_000768755.1 Porphyromonas sp. COT-108 OH1349
ATTACTGTTTTGTGGATTAGTAATTACTGTTTTGTGGATTAGTAATTACTGTTTTGTGGATTAGTAATTACTGTTTTGTGGATTAGTAATTACTGTTTCTTGTTTTGGTAATTACCGTTTCTCGGATTGGTAATTATCAATCTTTGTCTTGATTGTCGGCTTGTATGGGAGAGGGCAGGACGGTCTCTTTGAGGAGATGGAAGGAGGCTTGGTATTCTTCCGTCAGTGGAGGCAGAGTGGGGAGGGCATTCGATTGAGATTGGGGCATTATTGTTATCTTTGTTTTCGTCTATTTGACGGATGGTTTTTATTGATAATATCAGAGAAATAGTAGTTATGAGAAGAAAGTTAGCGGTACTCGCATTGGTTGCGGCAGGGGCGATTCAGCTCTCTTACGGACAGGACGGAGGGAAGCAGCTTACGATAGATTCGATCACGAACGGAACGTTCTCGGCTAAGAGTGCCGGTGCGGGATTTCGTCCCATGGAGGATGGAGCGCATTATTCCGTGGTGAGCCGGGATCACAGAGCCGTGCTGAAGTGCAGCTATTCCACAGGAAAGGTGGTGGATACGCTCTTTTATACGAAAACGGCAAGAGAGTGCGAGTTTGAGACGTTCGACGATTATGTGATAGCTCCGAACGGTTTGCAGATCCTGCTGTTTAAGGATACGGAGTATATATATAGAAGGAGTCGGAAGTTTAATGCGTATCGGTACGATGTGAGGCGGAATCTGGTGCAGCCTCTGTCTGCTTCCGGTGGAAAGGTGCGTATTCCGACGCTCTCTCCGGATGGGCGGATGTGCGCTTTTGTGAAGGAGGATAATAATATATATGTTGCGAAGTTCGACTACAATACCGAGTCTGCCGTAACAACCGATGGTAAGCCGAACGCGATCCTGAACGGGACGACGGACTGGGTCTATGAGGAGGAGCTCTATGCCACAAACCTTATGCAGTGGGCAGACTCCTCGGAACAGCTGATATTTGTGCGGACGGACGAGTCGAAAGTTCCGGTCTACAACATGCAGATGTTTGGAAGCGGGCTTTATCCTGAGGATTATCGCTATAAATATCCTAAGCCGGGAGAGAGAAACGCAGAGATCTCTTTGCGATCGTTCGATATTCGTTCCAAAAAAACGGAGGTGATAGAACTGCCGATTCGCGGTGAGTACTATATCCCTCGCTTGGATTATGCTCACGGTGCGCTTCAGGTGTTTACGCTCAACAGGAATCAGACACACTTCCGACTTTTTACCGTGAATCCGAAGAGCGGACTCTCGAAGCTGCTCCTTGAAGAAAAGAGCGAGAGATACATAGACCCGGAATGGGCAAGACAGCTGGCATATACTCCGAACGGATTTACTTATGTCAATGATAAAAGCGGCTATAATCAGCTCTATCTCTATTCCAAACAAGGTGCTGTTCAGAAGAAGATCAGCAGAGACAATGCAGATGTTACTGCTTTTTACGGTGTGTCGGATCAGGGAGAAGCAATCTATGCCATGGCTTATCCGACCCCTATGGACAGGATAATAGTGGCAACAAATCTGAAGAACGGAAAGAGCCGTACTCTCTCTCCGGAAAAAGGAAACAGCAGAGCCGTATTCAGCAAAGATATGAGCTATTATCTGCTCACTTCGTCCAATATGGAAACGCCTGCAAGATACTCGCTCAACAGAACAAAGGATGCTAAAGAGATGGTGCTGCTCGAAGATAATGCCACTCTTCTGTCCAAGATGAAAGAGTATTCGTTCGCTCAAAAGAGATTCTTCCAAGTAACCACCGCTTCCGGAGTAACCCTCAACGGATATATCATCACACCCAAGAATATGGAGCCGGGAAAGAAATATCCTGCTCTGTTTACACAATACAGTGGTCCGGGCTCTCAAGAGGTGCAGAACAGATTTAAGTTCGACTGGGAATACGTGCTCCCTGAGAACGGCTACGTAGTGGTCTCTCTTGATGGAAGAGGAACGGGAGGACGAGGAGCAGAGTTCCAAAAGTGTACATATCTCAATCTTGGTCTCCTTGAGTCGCAAGACCAGTGCGAAGGAGCCACCGCCACGGCCAAGCTCTTCCCATATATAGATGAAGAGAGAATGGCTATCTGGGGTTGGAGCTTCGGCGGATACACTACTCTCATGGCGATGTCTCATACCTCTCCCGTGTTCAAGGCAGGTATAGCGATAGCTCCTCCTACATCGTGGCGTCTGTATGATACTACCTACACGGAGCGCTTCATGCGTACTCCGCAGGAAAACAACTCCGGATATGACCACACTTCCGTCATGACGCGAGCAGCGAATCATACCGGAAATCTTCTTATCGTACACGGCTCTGCGGATGACAACGTGCATGTCCAAAATACAATGCAGTATGTGGAGGCTCTTGTGCAGGAGGATAAATACTTCGAGATGCTGATATATAAGGATCGCAACCACAGTATCTATGGAGGGAATACGAGAAAGCATCTCTACAACAGTATTCTAAGATTTTTGAACAGATCTCTTTAATTCCGAAAATGGTAGAAAAGAAAACAGGAAGAACATATATACGTAAACCCGAATGGCTCAAAATCAGCAGAGCCAGCATAGACAGCTACACGCACACCGGACGAACCATTTCTCAGGGAGCACTCAATACGATCTGCGCAAGCGGAAAGTGCCCGAATCAGGCAGAGTGCTGGAGCAGAGGGACAGCTACGTTTATGATCTGTGGCAATGTCTGTACTCGTGCGTGTCGTTTCTGTGCCACTCAGAGCGGAAAGCCCGACTCTCCGCCCGATCCGGTAGAGCCTTTAAGACTTGCGGCTTCTGTTTCGCAGATGAAGTTGAAGTACGCAGTCATCACATCCGTGGATAGAGACGATCTGCCGGATTATGGAGCCGGACACTGGGCGAGCTGCATCAACGAGATACGCAAACGCTCTCCGGAGACTAAGATAGAGGTGTTGATTCCGGACTTTCAGGGAGACGAGGCGTGTGTGGATATGGTCATAGAGACAGCACCGGACGTGATCGGACATAATCTTGAGACTGTTCGGAGACTCACACCGCAGGTCAGACATCGCGCTACCTACGATTGCAGTATGAAGGTCTTGAAGCAGATTGTCGACAGAGGCGCCATAGCCAAAACGGGAATCATGGTAGGGTTGGGAGAGACAGAAGAAGAGGTTGTGGAGCTGATGAAAGATATTGCGGCGATCGGAGTATCTACCCTGACCATCGGGCAGTATCTGCAACCGACATCGAGGCACATCGAAGTGAAAGAGTATGTGCATCCCGACCGGTTTGCACGCTATAAGCAGCTCGGAGAGAGTCTCGGCATCACTCACGTGGAGAGCGGACCGCTCGTGCGTTCTTCGTACCATGCAGACGACCATTTCAATCAGGCATCGAAAAAGAAACTCGATCTGAGAAAGATCGGAAAAGGAAGCGCTTAGCTCGTAACGGCTTCGGCTTACACTCGAAAAACAAATCTTCTTGGAGCATTACCGCTCAGATATTCGGACATGAAATACTTACACTCAAAGGCGACACTCCTACCGCTGCTCGTATCTTTTGCTTTGGCTCTCTTCTCTTGCGGAGAGGGCGGGTCGGCTTCGTCATATAGCGATGTTGTGAACATCTCATCCGTAGAGATCAGCAGAGACAGTGTGTTATACGCCGAGCCGGGCTTCTTGCAGGGAGTTTCCGGAGCGTTCGGAGGAGCTGTCGGGGATACATATATATATGGTGGCGGGTGCAACTTTCCGGACATCCCCGTGGCAGACGGCGGACAGAAAGTCTTCTACAAATCTCTCTACGCGCTCTCCGGGAAAGGGGAGAGTTGGGAGACAACTTTCATTTCGTTCCTTCCCCGCTCTCTTGCCTACGGGGCGTCTGTCTCTCTCGGCGGGGGAGATATGCTATTGCTTGTGGGAGGAGTGGGAGAGCGAGGTGCTTCCGGTGAGATCATGATGCTCTCCAAGATGACAGACACCGGGGAGATCAGGCTCTCCAAGTATCCGTTTGCACTTCCTTTCGGGTGGTACGAAGGTGCGGCGGCGGAGCATGGAAAAAGTCTTTATTTCACGGGCGGATGGAAAGATGGGGAGCTTGTGACGGATCTTTATGCCTTTTCGTTGAGATCGGGAGAGACAACGAAAGTGATTTCTCTGCCCGATGGTGCAAGGCTCCAGCCCAATCTTTTTGTCATCGACGGCTATCTGTTCCTTTTCGGAGGCTTTTTCCCGGGTGGCGATGTGCGGATTCCGGGAGAAGAGCCTTACGTTCACAGGACGGCATGGAAGCTGAACCTGAGTGCACCGAAGAGCTGGGAGAAGCTGAATGCTCCCGAAGCGATGCCCGGTTCTCCGCTCAGCTTTATCGGTGTCGCCGTGGCACAAGACCAAGTTTCCGGGGCGGTTTATGCTGTCGGCGGTGTCGATCCCGTGCTGTTTCAGGACGCCATCTCTCGCGGTTATCTTCTGAAGAAGGCGGTATTCCGTCGGGATGCCGAGGCGGAGGCGAGGCTGAAGGAGGAGCACCGCGCTTACCTCTTGCAGCCGGAGAGCCGCTACCGCTTCTCGCCGCGTCTGCTCCGGTACGACCACAGGCAGGATCGCTGGAACATCTTGAAAGACTCTGCGATCTTCTCCACCGCGGGAGCCGTTTTGGTCTCCAAGGGAGACGAGCTTCTGATGATAGGCGGCGAGCGTAAGCCGGGCGTGCGTACCTTCGATGCCTATCTCTGTAACATGAAATAAGACGACCCACAGAAAAAAACTGTTTCTCATGCGGATAGATATTATCACAGTGATACCGGAGATGATAGACGGATGCGTCAACACCTCCATCCTCAAGCGCGCACAGGACAAAGGTCTGGCGGAGATACACCTCCACAACCTCAGGGACTACTCCACGAACAGGTGGAAACGGGTGGACGACTACCCGTTCGGAGGAGAAGCCGGCATGGTGATTCAGGTCGAGCCTGTCGATCGTGCCATCTCCCACTTGAAGAGCCAACGGGCGTACGACGAAGTGATCTTCACCTCTCCCGACGGCGAACTTTTTTCGCAGCCGTTGGCAAACAAACTCTCTTTGCTGCAGAACATCATCATTCTCTGCGGACACTACAAAGGGATAGACCACCGGATCCGCGAGCATCTCATCACGAAAGAGATTTCGGTGGGCGACTATGTCCTCACCGGAGGGGAGATGCCGGCAGCCATCATCGCGGACGCGGTGGTTCGGCTCATACCGGGAGTCATAGGCGACGAGCAGAGCGCGCTCTCGGACAGCTTTCAGGACGGGCTCCTCTCCGCACCGGTCTATACCCGCCCTGCGGACTACAACGGCTGGAAAGTGCCCGACATTCTTCTCTCCGGGCATGAGGCAAAAATCGCCGAGTGGCGTCTCCGACAAGCCGAAGAGCGCACCCGTCTGCTACGCCCGGAGCTGTTGAAGCCGAACAGATAGCCCCTCCCGCTCCGAGAGGTGCGCAGAGCACTCTGCCTGAAAGGCTCCCCGGCTTTCGGAGAAAAGGCACGAAGGAGCTGATATAAGCCATTGAAAATCAAAAAATAAGAGGAGGTTTTGACACTCCTTTCGCAACGCGTGAAAAGTTTCGTGAGTACGGAAAAATACTTCCAAGCTCACGAAACTTTTTTTCTGTGCGCACGCGGATAAATTTCTGCATATGCAAAAAATTTTTTTCGCATATGCAGAAATTTTTTTTTGTATATGCAGAAATTTTTTTCTGTGCGCACGTAAATATTTTTTTGTGCGCACGTAAATTTTTTTTTGTGCGCACGTAAATTTTTTTTTGTGCGCACGTAAATATTTTTTTGTGCGCACGTAAATTTTTTTTTGTGCGCACGTAAATATTTTTTTGTGCGCACGTAAATTTTTTTTCTATGCGCACGTAAATTTTTTTTTGTGCGCACGTAAATTTTTTTCTATGCGCACGTAAATTTTTTTTCTTGGCCACGGAAATTTTTTTTCTTGGCCACAGAAATTTTTTTTCTTGGCCACGGAAATTTTTTTTCTTGGCCACGTAAATTTTTTTTCTTGGCCACAGAAATTTTTTTTCTTGGCCACAGAAATTTTTTTTCTTGGCCACAGAAATTTTTTNGGCCACAGAAATTTTTTTTCTTGGCCACAGAAATTTTTTTTCTTGGCCACAGAAATTTTTTTTCTTGGCCACAGAAATTTTTTTCTATGCCCATGGAAATTTTTTTCTATGCCCATGGAAATTTTTTTCTATGCCCATGGAAATTTTTTTCTATGCCCATGGAAATTTGTTGGGTGGTATTGCCCGATATAAGTATGATAAATATATTCTCTCTTTTGTCGTGGAAAACCTTCTGAACAAGAGTGTTTTTGCCTACACCGTTCATGATGCTTTACAGTCTCATTCGGCATCTTATCCTTTGAGAGGACGTTCCGTAAGACTGGATTTCTCGTATTACTTTTAGGACAATCCCGCTTGGTCGGGACTATAAACGAAAAGCTGTGCCAAAGGGATCCCTTCGGCACAGCTTTTTATTTGTACTTCAATAGAGTTATTTCGTCTTATATATCCAGGCGTCTTTGAATCTCTTCTCCCGATGAAGCTCTCTCATCTTGTTCAGAGCCTCCTCTTGGGAGGCAAAGTTGCCGAGATAGAGTCTGTACGATTTGCCTCTGCGGTCTATGCCAAACTCCGGATAGTCGTTCAGCTTATGGTAGCCGACAAACTCTTCCACCTGTTTTTCTGTGGAGAGTGTGGCTATTACCACAAGAAATCTGTTACTCTCCACGTGAGTCTCCTTAGGAGCTTCCACGCTCTTTTCTTCGGTTACTGCTTCCGCTTCTACCGGTACTGCGGGTTCTTCCGCTTTTGTCGTTTCAGCTGTTTTCTCTGTCAGGAAGTGAGGCACAAAACCGGCTTGGTACTCTTTCATCTCGGTCTCCACAGCGCGGAACGGCATCAGCAGACCCAACGTTAAGATCACCATGGCGGCAGTAAAGTACTTCAATGCTTTCACATTGATAGGCAGATAATAGGTGTTATCTGCCACCTCTTTCGTCTCTTCTCCCATAACAAGCAGCTTGGGCAGAGAAGCAATATCGGTAAGGCTGTACAGATTTGTTGCAAACGGATGGTTCGGATTCGGTTCAAATATGGGAGTGGCTCCTTCCGAACTGTGTCCCAAGCGAATGCGACCGATCTCCTCCAGCTCCACATAGGTACGGCTGCCGAGATGATGCAGTAGAGCTTCTACATCTTTCGTCAACATCTGTTCTGCTCTTCTGTAACTTATGCCGTACCGAGCGACATAGCTGTGTATCAGAATACCGTCCGAGACGTGTTTCAACTCGGCATTGAAGCAGAGCGATACCTTACCCGGTCCGAGCATTCCCCCTGTGGAAGAGTGCTCTTCGGCTTTTATAAATGCACCCAACTGTGGTACCACCACACACGGATGCTTGAACAGACAGCGCTGCAGATGTTGTACTACTCTTTGCATGATCGGTTTACCATTGGGAGAAATAGAGCTTCAGACCTGTGCTGAATGTCGAAACATTCGGTCCGAAATCTTTTTGGAAAGGAGAGATAGGGGAGTAGGTTGCAAAAAGACCGAAGTTGCCTATACCTGCTTGGACGATAAAGTCGAGGTGTACAGGTCTTAGTCCCAAGCCTTTATCTATGATCTGCTTGGATGCAGAGTGATTCTCTTCCGATGCTGCCCACCAAACTTTCGAGCTTGATGCTGTCTTTACCTTGAACAAAACACCGAAGTTGAAGAACATCGGTGATGATGTCCCGTGTCGCTTACCGCTGTTTACCTCTATAAGAGCAGGGATTTTCAGGTATGTCGTATGAAATCTCGCATTGGACATATTCTTGCCTGCCGGGATGTCATCGGTAACGAATGCTTGATTTTTGGCAAAGTTCAAGAAGTGGTTCTTGGTAAAGTGGATGGAGTTGAACTCGATACCCAAACCGCTGACAAAGCTAAGATTATTCGCTCCCAATGAATATTTGACATCAAAGAAAGAGAGATCGTACTTCAAAGACGAAGACATATCCACATTTCTCGCCATATCCTTACCGCTGTCATCCATAGGACTCATAGATATGAAGCCTACTCCGAAGCCACTGAAATGTGCTGTCTTGGAGTATCCACGATACACATCTTTTCTTCCGGTAATGTCTTTTCCCATAACCAATCTTCTCTCTCGGTGAGAGTATGTGGTCTCTTTATCCGTATCACCCACGATGATGGTGTATTGTCTCTTCTTCGCCGGTTGAGAAGGAGGTGTCTGAGTTTCTTCTACTGTATTCACTGTCTCCTCTGTTGCGGCATAAACACCAAAACTCATGGATGCCAAAAGGACCCAAGCAAATGATATTAGCGTCATTTTTCTCTTCATAGCTCTGTTTTTCTGTTATTTAGATGTTATAAATATCCATTTGTTTTGTCTCCTCTTATCTTTTAACCATCATGGTTGAAAGTGAAAAAGAGGTGTTGATGAGATTGAATTTGCGACACATCAGCAGAGCAAAACTCCGGCAAAGAGTCCGAAAGCTTTGTTGCTCTGCTTCTACCGCACTACTCTTCTCCCTACAAATGTAGCAAAAAATGAGTATAGGAGCTTTATTCTTGCTCTTTTTCGGGGATAAATACTCCTTTTTCTCCTTTATACTCAAGGCTGTAGATATATTAAAAATATGTACCTTCGTGTCGATGAAAGCAGAAATTCTAAATAAATATAATATTCCTGTTCCACGATATACCAGCTATCCGCCGGCAAATCTGTTCTCTCCTTTGTACGATTCTGTGCGGTACGAGACAGATCTGTTGCTTTCCAATAGTAATGGTACGGACAAACTCTCCTTCTACATACACATTCCGTTCTGCAACAGCTTGTGTCTCTATTGCGGTTGTAATAAGCAAGTGATGCCGAAAGAGGGGGATGGGGTGGCTCTTTATGTGGACTATCTTCTCAAAGAATTGGAGCTGTTGTCTCAAAAGATAGACCCTCTCCGAAAGGTTTATCAGATCCATTTCGGTGGCGGATCGCCGACCTCTATCCCATTGAACCATATAAAGAAAATTTTGGAAGCGATACGATCGAAGTTTGTCATCGCACCCGAAGCAGAGGTGGCTATCGAATGTCATCCCGGATACCTGGATGAGCAGGCTTGGAAAAGCCTTATAGATATGGGATTTACGAGGATGAGCATCGGTATTCAGGATATAGACAGCAAAGTCTTACGGCAGGTAAAACGGACAGAGAGCAAGCTCCCTCTTCACGAGATTGTCTCTCTCCTGCGTTCCAATGGTATCGAGATCAACATAGATCTTATATACGGTCTTCCGTTGCAGACGGCAGAGTCGTTCGGTAAAACCATCGAAGCGGTGTTGGATCTGAGACCGGACAGAGTCGTAACCTTTTCTTATGCTCACGTTCCATGGGTTCATCCCATACAGAAAGCATTGGAAAGAGTAGGGCTGCCCACCCCGCATGAGAAAGCTGTGATGTATTCCAAGACATTAGGCATCGCCCTGGAGAGAGGTTATGTACAGATCGGGCTGGACCACTTTGTACTTCCTACGGACGCTTTGGCAATGGCTCTTCAAGAGGGAAGTCTGCATCGAAACTTTCAGGGCTACTGCACAAAAGAGATTACCGGGCAGGTTTACGCCTTGGGTGTTACGGGTATCTCTCAGCTTTACGGCTCATACGCCCAAAACTGTAAAGATATTTCGACCTACTACTCATTCCTGAATCGTGATACGCTTCCCGCAGTTACCGGGTACAGCCTTACCGAAGAAGAGCAGGTTATTAAAGAGATCATTACCGAACTGATGTGCAACTACCGCTGCAATCCTCTCCGGATACTTTCCGATTTCGGCATAGATACGGATAGCCTGCATACCATATCATTTCTCAAGTATGATGCTCTAAAAGAGATGGCGGAGGACGGACTCTGCTCGGTGGATGAAGATACCGGAGAGATTGTCATGGAGAAAAGCGCACATGCTTTTGTACGAAACGTTGCAGCGTGCTTTGATATTCACTACAATCCTAAAGCTCCTGCCGGATACAGCAAACCAATATAAACAGATAAACAGATGGAACAGACAAGAGAAATATACCTCGCAGGAGGTTGCTTTTGGGGAGTGGAGCACTATATCAAGAAGATTGCCGGCGTTTGCTCTACACAGGTAGGATATGCCAACAGCCTTATTGCCACCCCCACTTATAAGGAGGTGTGCAGCGGACGGACAGAGGCAGTGGAGACCGTAAGAGTGATTTACGACCCCTCCAAAATAGCTTTGAGCTACCTGCTGTCTGCTTTTTATCGCATCATCAACCCCACTTCTCTCAACAAGCAAGGTGGAGATGTCGGAACGCAGTACCGTACGGGAGTTTACTATACAGATCCGAAGGATGCCGTTATTATTGCAGACAGCCTGGCTCTACTGCAGAAAAAGTACACGAAGAGTATCGTTGTGGAGTGCATGCCGTTGAAGAACTATTTCAGTGCAGAGGAGTATCATCAAGAGTATCTCACCGCCAATCCCGCAGGGTATTGCCATGTGGCTCTTGAAAACTTTGCTTTGGCAAAGACCTTTGTTTGCCCTACCGAACAGATAGAAAAGGATGAGAAGAGGCGAAACGAGTAGTCCGCCTCTGCAAAGATAGACAAAGAGAGTCCGGCAATGGTGTCGGACTTTTCTTTTTAACGCTTCCGAAATATCCTCTTACCACTTTAATATTTTCCGTTTATCGTGTTCGGAACTCTTTTTCAAAGTTCGATTTCTGTAGACCGGGCTTTGAATTGTGCAGATCAAATGTTGATTTCTACAAATCAAGCCTTGAATCCGGATTCTATGTACTTTTAGACCGGTTTATAATAGTGTTTAGCTCATTTTGCAAACGGGTTAAACGAAAAAAAAGACTGCCGAAGAGAGATCTTCAGCAGCCTTTCTGCAATAATCTTTGTGTGATCGCGACAGGATTCAAACCTGTAACCTTCTGATCCGTAGTCAGATGCTCTATTCAGTTGAGCTACGCGACCGATATAATCATNTGATCGCGACAGGATTCAAACCTGTAACCTTCTGATCCGTAGTCAGATGCTCTATTCAGTTGAGCTACGCGACCCTATCCTTCTCAGGAAAGACGGTGCAAAGGTAGGTATTCTTTAGGATATATCAAAACGCTACTCTGCTTTTTTGTCAATCTCTTTCCCTTTATGACTCTTTTTGCCTATATCGCAAGCATTGCAGCCCGGACACTTGTCGTTCTCTTTCGGAGCCTTGAAAAGCTTCGCCGCATTCCGTAGCAGAATGAGCGTTACAACACCTATGATGATATATACTATAATGTCTTGAAGCATGGTTGTAGCGATGAGGACTATGTGAACAGCTTTCCGACCAGTGTGGCAACAAACGCAACCAACCAAGCCAAAGAGCAGGAATATATCATACTAAAGAGTGCCCACTTCGCACTGCCGCTCTCTCTGCCGATCGCAACTATCGTTGCAATACAGGGGAAATAGACCAGAACAAACAGCATGAAGGAGAACATCATCACCGGAGTATAGGCGGGAGAACCGTCGGAAAGTGTGGCTTGAGAAAGCCTGTCCTGTAGTCCGGCTTCGTTTTCCATGTCTCCGGTGTACAACACTCCCATAGTACTTACCACAACTTCCTTGGCAGGCAGTCCGCTAAGCAGTGCCATGGTCAGCTTCCAATCATAATCCATGGGTGAGAATATCGGTTGGAGAGCTTTTCCCATCTTGCCTATGTAGGAGTTTTCCTGCTGATACATGGATGCCAACTGATCGTCGGAGAGGTCTTGGAGCGTGCTGTTCTCTGCTTTCATCTGCTCTATACCCGTTGCAATGTCTGCTTCGTTTCCTCTTGGGAAGTAGCTTAAACACCATATCACAATAGAGGCAAGCAGGATGGTGGTACCCATTTTGGTGAGATACTGCTTAGCTTTATCCCACATGTGCAACAGAATACTCTGAGTGGTGGGAAGGCGATAAGGAGGCAGCTCCATAACGAAAGGCACATCTTCTTCCTTGATAAAGAATTTTCTGAGGAAGAATGCCGTGAGCAGTGCAAGCAGTATACCTATAATGTAGATGGAGAAAACCACAGTCCCGGCGTAGGCACTGAAGAACGCACCCGTGAGTAGAATATAGACCGGAAGCCTTGCGCTGCAACTCATAAAGGGAAGTATCAGCATCGTGATGAGTCTGCTGTTTTTGCTCTCTATCGTTCTGGTTGCCATGATAGCCGGAACATTGCATCCGAAGCCCATGATAAGGGGGATGAAACTCTTCCCATGAATACCCATGGAGTGCATCAGCTTGTCCATGATAAAGGCTGCCCGCGCCATGTATCCGGTGTCTTCCATAAAGGATATAAAGACATAGAGGATCATGATATTGGGCAGGAAGACTATAACACCCCCTACTCCTCCTATGATACCATCACAGATAAGGTCTTGAAGAGCCCCTTCCGGAAGAATGCTTCGTACCGCTTCTCCCAGCCACGCGACACCTGCTTCTATCCATTCCATAGGGTATTCTCCCAATGTGAATGTGGTTTGGAACATCAGGTACATGAAGAGGAGAAAGATAGGGAAGCCCCAAATACGATGCGTGAGCCAGTAGTCTATCTTTTGATCTCTGCCTTTGAGATGATTCACTTTCGAGTCGAGCGTCTCTCTCAAAGCACCATTGATAAATCCGTAGCGGGTATCGGTGATTACATCCGAGAGGTGTCGAGAGTAGCTTTCGGAGTATGTTTTAGAGATGTATCTTGCTTTGGTGAGCAGAAAACCGCCTTTCGGGATCTCTTTTTCCACCTTGCCGGTGTAGAGAGGATCACCTTCCAAGAGTTTTATGGCAATATACTCTTCGGCACCATGACACCATGAAAGGTGTGGCTGATCTGCTGTTGCCTGTCGTATAAACTCGGTTAACTCGTCCCGATGCTTGACGATCTCCAAAGAGTAAGGCATAGGCACTTTGCGCTGAAGGGTGCAAGAGCCGGCATAGACCATGTGAACACAGTTGAACAGCTCCTCTTTTCCTTCTCCTTTTCTCGCTACGGTCGGAACAACCGGCGTCCCCAACAGCTGGGACAACAAGGGTATGTTGAGCTTGCTGCCACTGGCTTCAAACTCATCGAACATATTCAGAGCGATAACCATGGGGATACCCGTCTCAAGCAGTTGGGTTGTGAGATAAAGGTGTCTCTCCAAATTGGTGGCACTGATGACATTCACGATAACATCCGGTCGCTTATCTCCCGCAAGGAAGTCCTCTATATACTTCTCTTCCGGGCTGTATGAGGTGAGAGAGTAAGTACCGGGAAGGTCTATGATGTCGAAGTTTATGTCGCCTGTTTTATACTTGCCATGCTTGGCATCGACCGTAACACCGGAATAGTTGCCCACGTGTTCGTGTGTTCCGCAACAAGCATTAAACAGAGAGGTTTTTCCGCAGTTCGGATTGCCTAAAAATGCAACGGAGATTTTTGTATCGGCAGGGATCTCTTTTTTTGTCCCATTCCCTAAAATATCGGGATGGATATTGGGGTCGTGCTTAACGACAGGAGCCGATGCGTTGGTGCTGTGCTCCTTGCTTAAACTCTTATTTACATAGATATGTTGAGCCTCTTTTCTACGAAGAGAGACCTCATAGTTCATTACCTTGTACTCTATCGGGTCTTGCAGCGGAGCATTACGAACGACCAGAACATCCTGCCCCGGAACAAATCCCATTTCGAGAATACGTTTTCTAAAATGCCCGGTTAGACGAACATCAACAATACTACCGGATTCTCCTTCTTTAAGTTCAGAAAGTTTTACTGTCATGGTTCAAATATACTTTCTTTGTCTATACCCCAAAATACCTATATATAGTTATTTAAGTGAATGGTATCGATCAGCTTTTTTTGTTTCCGAATATCTTGTAAGCGATGAGGCTGCTCAAGAAACCTACCAATAAGATCGTGAAAATGGAGACAACAATATCCAAGAATCTCAACTCTACCGGATAAGAGTCTATGAGAAAAGCTCCACTGTTCGAGGTGGCAAGCTTTACAAAACCGAACTGTGCCTGTAAGACCACCAGGAAGATACCTGTGGCTATTCCTATAACCCCTCCCATAAAGGAGAGTATAAACCCTTCCGTGATGACGATACTTCTGGTCATCCACTTTTCTGCACCCAATGCTCTGAGCGTTTCTGTGTCTTTACGCTTCTCGATGATAAGCATCCCTAATGTGCTTACAATGCTAAACAGAGAGAGCAGGAGTACGAACAGAAGGATGGAAAAGGAGATCCATTTTTCGATCTTATTGATTCGGAAGATGTCGGGGTGCTGTTGTTCCCGGTCTTTGACCACAAAATTGCTTCCCAGCAAGCGAGACAGTCTTTCCGCTGTTCGTTTTGTGGTGCTTTCTTGAGCAAGTTTCAGAGATATTTCGCTTATGGTATCCGATTCGTACTGAAGGAGTGTGCGGAGAAGCTCAATGGGAAGAAAAGATATTGTACCGTCTTCACTCTGATCCACTCGAAATACTCCGGAGATGAAGACATCGGATGTCCTGAAGTTTCTATCCGGTCTTACCATGGATAGAGAGCCTATCCGACGAGGCACGATAATCTGTACCGGCAGATCCATACCGGCATTGACTCCCAGCTTGGAAGCTATCCCTACTCCCATTATGAGCTGTGGAAGAGAGTCTTTTTCAAGTAGAAACTCTCCATCAAACAGGCTTTGATGAAACGGAACAATTTGAGAAAAATGGTCGTCTATACCATAGAGAATGACCGGGATGGTATTCTCTTCAAACACCAGCATGGCTTGACCTTTCAGTCCGAAAGCGTATTTCTCTATGTCCAGATCATTGTCCAACAGCTCGGCGACAGAGCTTAAAGAAAAAGGCTTACCCTCTTTCTGCTCTACGATCAGGTCGGGAGTGAAATTTTTGTACAGCCCTTTCGTGAAACTCTCAAAGCCGTTAAAGACGGAAAAGAGAATGACCATCGCAATACCAACCACGGCAATGGAAGATGTGGCAATGGTTGCGATAATGTTTACAGCGTGTGTGGATTTCGGAGCATGGAAGTATCTCCATGCAATGAACAGGATTGTCTTCCACTTATTAAAGATCATTGCTTCAACAGCTCATCTATTCTACTTATGATCTTTTCACTATCATCTTTGAGGAAGATAAGCTCCGGAATGATTCGCAGCTGTGTATGTACTCGCTTCCCAAAGTCGTATCGGATTGTCGCTGAATTCTGTTGAATTGCTTTTATCAGCTCGTCAGCCTTACTGTCCGGAAAGATACTGAGGAACACTCTTGCCTGACTAAGATCCGGCGTTACGCGTACTTCGCTCACGGTGATCAGTACTCCCGGAGTTTTTTTAGTCTCAAGGAGGAAAAGCTCTCCCAGCTCTTTTTGGATCAGACGGGAGATCATGCTCATTCTTTTATTGTCCATACTATTGTCGTGTGTCTGTTTGTTTAATGCTTAGAGTGAGTCCGTCTCGCAGAGGGAGTATAACGGTGGAGAGTTCGGGCTGCTCTAAAAGATAGTCGTTAAAGTTTCTGATGGATACCGTTTGCTCGTCCTGCGCTTCCGGTTCTATCACTTTCCCGTCCCAAAGAGTATTATCGGAGATGATGAGCGAACCCACCGGCAGCCGCTTCAAAACCAGCTTGATGTACTCGATGTAGTGCCTCTTATTGGCATCTATATATACGATGTCTGTCTCCTCAAGCGGAAGAGAGGGAAGGATATCCAAAGCATCGCCAAAGTAGAGACGAATATGCTCTTTCCATTCACTTTGGTCGAAATATCGTCTGAGGAAATCCTCCATTTCATCGTTCAGCTCAATGGTGTGGACTACTCCTTTTTCGGATAATCCCTCAGCCAGACAGAGTGTGGCATAGCCGGTATAAGTGCCTATCTCGATAACGTTTCGGGGAGATTTGAGCTTGGACAGAAGAGCCAACAAACGCCCCTGATGATGCCCGGACATCATTCTCGGTCTCACCAGATGGGTATGCGCATCCCTGTACAGCTTTTTGAGGAGCGGTGGTTCCGGAGATATGTGCTCCAGTATGTACTCCTCCAAAGCCAGCAGTTCTGCCTCTGTTTTATCGTTCTGTCCGGATATCATTACTGCTTATCGGGGTTGTTTTTATGGTAGAAGTCCAAAGCCTCCTGCACTTTATTCAGTTCCAATCTCGTTGTACCCACTTCTTCTGCCAAAGTACCGCTGACGTAGGCAACCATATCCTCTTTCTCTATCTGTCCCGTGCGCAAAAGCTCTTTCAGCGCACCGATATAGTAGTCTATCTTACCTCCGCACTTCTCTTGTACAACGGCCTTTACACCATAGGAGAGAGCAAGCTCTCGTGCCGTTCGTTCTTTATAACATATTGCAAATACGGTGGCACGCCCTCTGTATGCAGCAATATTTCTGCAAGTGCGCCCGGTAAAGCTGTCTGTAACAATCGCTTTAACTCCCAGTTTACTGATGCTCTTCACGGCTTGTTTGGATAGAAAAGAGGTGACGTCTAAGTCTTGAGGCTCTATCGGCACCCTTATATCCTGCTCTTCGAGCTTGCTTTTCTCTGCCTCTCTTATAATGCTCGTCATGGTTCTTACAGCCTCTACCGGATATTTCCCATTGGCGGTCTCTCCGGAGAGCATCACGGCATCCGTCCTGTAAAAAATAGCGTTGGCAACATCGGAGACCTCGGCTCTTGTGGGGCGAGGCGAGTATATCATGGTGTGCAACATCTGTGTTGCCACTATCACGGGCTTTTTCTTCGCAATGGCTTTCCGTATGAGCAGACTCTGTATCGCCGGAATTTTCTCTTGCGGTACCTCTATGCCGAGATCTCCCCGTGCTATCATGATACCGAAGGCATGGTCTAATATCTCATCTATATTGTCTATACCTTCCTGGTTTTCAATCTTTGCGATGATCTTTATAGGGCTGTTGTGGCGATCCAAAATCTCTTGGATGTCCAAGACGTCCTGCTTGTTTCTGACGAAAGAGTGTGCTATAAAGTCCACGTCTTTCTCTATGCAGTAGTTGATGGTCTCTATGTCTCTTGGAGTGAGAGAGGGCAGATTGATCCTGACACCCGGTACATTTACGCTCTTTCTGCTACCCAAGATACCATCGTTAAGTACAGAGCAGACGATCTTATCCGGAGTCTTCTCTATGACGCAAAGCTCCAAAAGTCCGTCATCTATAAGGATGTGAGAGTCGGGAGCTATATCCTTGTGAAGATCCCGATAGGTTACGCAGATACACTCTTTGGTTGTAGGTGTATCCGGATCGCTTTTCAGCAGAACGGTGCTTCCTCTTCTAAACTCTATGGGTTCGCTGCATATCGTTGTCCGGATCTCCGGTCCTTTCGTGTCCATTAAGATAGCAATATCCCCGGCTACGGCGCGAGTGTTATTCACTACCCGGTCAAAGCCCTCTCTGTCCATATGTGCAGAGTTGAGCCTGACAACATTGACACCCTCCTCTATAAGCTCTTTAAGAAAAGGGATGTCGCACTTCCTGTCCGATATCGTTGCTACGATTTTGGTCGCTTTCTTCATATCTGTTTTTCTAAATCTTTAATATATCCGCTTCGGATAAACCTTTCTCGGACTATCCGTTACGTCTCGACAACAAGTGGGCTATGGCAAGTCTGTAGCCATCCAGCCCAAAGCCGGAAAGTATTCCTGCTGCTTCTGCAGCCGTGACCGACTTCTGTCTGAACTCTTCCCGCTTGTAGAGATTGGATATGTGCACCTCCACCACAGAAACACTTATGGCAGCGATGGCATCTCTAAGGGCATAGGAGTAGTGCGTCAAAGCTCCCGGATTGAGAACAATGCCTCCGGAGAGCGATCTTATATCGTGCAGATAGTCTATGATCTCGCCTTCATGGTTGCTTTGGAAATATCTGATATCCACGTTGTGGTATATATCTCTCAGCTTCTCCAAGTATTCCTCAAAGTCCGTACTCCCGTATATCTCAGGCTCTCGTTCGCCCAAAAGGTTCAAGTTGGGGCCGTTGATGATGTGAATTATCTTCATATCCGCAATCTCTATTTCTTATTACACAAAGGTAGGATAATTGCTTCACTTTATAAAATAGAGGTGTTGAAAAAGTATCGGTCGTTGTAAGATGCAAAAAGGTTGGTATTTGAGATCCTTTTTGCATTCGTTTGCCTCACGAGTGGGCCTCTGTTTTTATATATTTCATCCCCTCTGGAAAATGCGTTTTTCTCCTTTCTCTATTTTCTCTTTTCGGGTTGTTTTCAGAGCACATCCGAGTTGTTAAATCGGGGTCGTTTTATTAACACAAATTTCGATGCCTGTTCACCCAAAACGGTAAAGCAATATATTTTGTCGGCTTAACGTGTTTAATTTTTCAGTGAACACGTTTACTGATTTCATTTAATACGTTTACCGGATTCAATTAACGTGTTTAGAATTTTTATTAGTGTGCTGATAATTAGGTGTTTATCGTTTTGCTCCATTTTTTGAGGCTCTTTGGCGTGATTTCTTCATTAAGATTTCTAAACACAACAATGGGGATAAATTGATCTTTATTAACTCGAAAACAGCCCATGAAACCGACCGAGAGGAGAAAAATTCTGAAATCAGCCCTCTTTCTTATCTTGTTGTTTGTGAGTGGTTTGTGTCGTTCTTGATAGGATTGGCTCTATTTTTCTTCAAAAAATCCTCTTTCGGAAGGAATTTTTAGGGGTGAAACACGAACCTTTTGGGGAGTTTTTATATAAAAGAAATGTTATAAATGGGTCTTTGTTTGAAATTATGGCGGTGTGCAAATGTGATATTTATTTTTGTGATGTCTTGATTTTGATAATTGATGATGTAAAAAGAAAATTGGAGGAGTGGCTTAATCGGGATAGATGGTCTTGTGCCTTCTTTGGTTGTTCCCGGTTTATTGTATAAGTCCGGCTCTGTTTTACGAAGAAAGTAGTTGATAATTATTGATTTGCATTGTGTCCGAAATGATGCGTGTGGCTTTCGGAATGAGGTAATGACTCCTCCTTTTATTCCCCCTTTCCACATTCTCTTTTTATCGTTTCCAAGTGTACGCTTTTCCCGTGATATTAACACCGCTTAAGTGTTTGATGTTGGGTGGTTTTTAACTTCCGATACGGGGATGCAGAATATCACTAATTATATGTATCTTTGCAAGCGTATTAAACGAACTAAGAAGAATATATGAATCGCTGGTTGAAATATCTACTCATAGCCATGTGGGGCTTATTCCTTTTGATAGGAAGCGGAACCCTGCTTATGTTCTTTCTTATAGCCAAGGGTAAGATAGGCTATATGCCACCCATTGAAGACCTTCAAAATCCGATAGATAAGTATGCTTCTCAGGTGATTTCCGAAGATGGACAGCTCTTGGGATCTTATGCTTTGAAAAACAATAATCGTATATACATCACCTATCAGGATCTCTCTCCTGCTCTTGTCAATGCCCTTATATCCACAGAAGATGTCCGGTTTACCCAACATTCGGGTATAGATATGCGCGGATTCTTGCGTGCGGTAGTGAAGACAGGATTGATGCGGCAGAAGAATGCCGGTGGGGGTAGTACCATAACTCAACAGCTCGCAAAGCAACTCTATTCTCCTTCCGCAGACAGCAAGGTGGAGCGGCTTTTACAGAAGCCCATAGAATGGGTTATAGCTGTCGAACTTGAGAGATATTATACCAAAGAGGAGATTATCAATCTCTATCTGAATAAGTTCGACTTCCTCTACCAGGCAGTGGGTATAGAGAGTGCCTGCAAGACATACTTCGATGTCAAGCCGAGAGACCTGAAAACGGAACAGGCGGCACTGCTGGTCGGGATGTGTAAAAACCCATCGTTGTACAACCCGGTGCGTTATCCGGAAAGAGCTATGCAGCGTCGTAACGTGGTATTGGACCAGATGAGGAAAGCCGGACACCTGACCGCCGTGGAGTGCGACTCGCTAAAGAACATCCCGGTAGAGCTTCGTTTCCGTGTGAGAAACCACAGAGAGGGGTTGGCAACCTATTTCAGAGAGCATCTGAAGCAGGTGCTCATGGCAGATAAGCCGGAGAGAAGCAAGTATCAAAAGTGGCAGAAAGATCAGTATGAAAGAGACTCTGTGGCCTGGTCTACGGATCCTCTCTACGGCTGGTGCAAGAAAAATAAGAAGAGCAACGGGGAGCATTATAACCTCTACACCGATGGGCTGAAGATATACACCGGTATAAATGCCATAATGCAACGCTATGCCGAGGAGGCTGTAAGAGAACATCTCGGAAATGATCTCCAAAAACGCTTTGAGAGAGAGAAGAAGGGCAGAAGCTATGCCCCCTATTCCAGAAATCTTTCTACGCAGGAACGTGCCAAGATATTGCGCAAATCTTTGGAGCAGAGCGACAGATACAGAAAGATGAAAGCTGATGGCAAAAGCGAAAAAGAGATAGACATCGCTTTCGATACCCCTACCGAAATGAACGTCTTTACGTGGAAAGGGTATAAAGATACCGTGATGACCCCAAGAGACAGTATCCTTTACTATAAGGGTTTTCTGCGTAGCGGATTTATGGCGATGGATAATCTTACCGGACAGGTAAAGGCATACGTCGGAGGAATAGACTATACAGCGTTTCAGTATGACATGGTTTCGCTCGGGCGCAGACAGGTCGGCTCCGTGATGAAACCGTTTCTCTACTCCATGGCGATGGGGGAAGGCTTTACGCCTTGTGATGAAATGCTTCATGTGCCTCAAAGTATTACGACCGAAGCCGGAACGGTGTGGACTCCTAAGGATACAAGGAGCACACGAGTGGGTGAAATGGTTAGCATCAACTGGGGACTCCAAATGTCGGACAACTGGGTTACGGCTTGGCTTATGAGTCATCTCTCTCCGTACGCGTTCGTGGACTTGTTGAGATCTTTCGGTATCACAGGACATTTGGATCCTGTACCGAGTATTTGCCTCGGAACACCGGATATATCCGTTTCGGAAATGGTGAGCGGATACTCTGCTTTTGCCAATGGCGGACTTCGTGTAGCACCTCTGCTCGCCACACGGATAGAAGACCAGTATGGAAATGTGCTGGCTACATTCCAGCCTAAGATGTATGAGGTGTTGTCGGCAGAAGCCGCGTACAAGACTCTCTATATGTTACGAAACGTAATGGATGGCGGTACCGGTAGCCGGGTAAGATATCGCTACAACGTGAAAGCACCTATGGGCGGAAAAACAGGTACTTCTCAGAGACACGCCGACGGGTGGTTCATGTGCTTTACTCCTTCTTTATCTACGGGTTGTTGGGTAGGAGGAGAAGATCCGGATATTCACTTCGATACTATTGCAGACGGTCAGGGTGCTTCCATGGCACTGCCTATCGTCGCTCTGTTTATGCAAAAGATATACAATGACAAAGTGTTAAAGCTCAATCCGAACGAGGACTTTAACGTGCCCGAAATGTATCGCTCTCCATGTAGAAATCTGTTCAATCTTGAGACAGAGGCCGTTTCGGAGGGAGTTATAGATTCGGACTTTTCTATGTAAGTAGGATAAATAATTTTGTAATCACTTATATATAAACAATTAAGCCAAAAATGTCAAAAAAAAGAGTTTACACCTTCGGTAATGGAGAAGCCGAAGGTAAGGCAGACATGAAGCTGCTATTGGGAGGTAAGGGTGCTAACCTCGCCGAAATGAATTTGATCGGTGTTCCGGTTCCTCCGGGATTTACTATTACAACAGAGGTGTGTAATGAGTACTATGAAGTAGGACAAGACAAAGTAGTAGAACTATTGAAGCCGGAAGTAGAAGCAGCAGTTGCGAAGATTGAAGGTCTTATGAATGCTCAGTTTGGCAGCATCGAGAATCCTCTTCTTCTTTCTGTCAGATCCGGTGCACCTGCTTCTATGCCGGGTATGATGGATACTATCCTTAACCTTGGTCTTAATGACGAAGTGGTAGAAGGTCTTATCCGTAAGACAGGTAATGCTCGCTTTGCTTGGGACTCGTACCGTCGTTTCGTTCAGATGTACGGAGACGTGGTACTTGGTATGAAGCCAACCAGCAAGGAAGAAATAGATCCGTTTGAAGCTCTTATAGATGAGTTGAAAGAAGAAAGAGGAGTAGAACAAGATACAGATCTTACTGTTGAAGATCTTAAGGTTCTTGTTGCTCGCTTTAAGAAAGCAGTTAAAGAGCAAACAGGAAAAGACTTCCCAACAGACTCTTATGAGCAACTTTGGGGTGCTGTAATGGCCGTGTTCCGTTCATGGATGAACGAACGCGCTATCCTCTATCGTAAGATGGAAGGTATTCCTGCCGAATGGGGTACTGCAGTAAACGTACAGGCAATGGTATTCGGTAACATGGGTGAGACATCCGCTACCGGTGTATGCTTCTCTCGTGACTCTGCAACAGGTGAAAACCTTTTCAATGGTGAGTATCTTATCAATGCTCAAGGAGAAGACGTGGTAGCCGGTATCCGTACACCTCGTGAGATCACAAAGATCGGTTCTCAACGTTGGGCTGAAAGAGCAAATGTTTCTGAAGAAGATCGTGTACGCGAAATGCCTTCTTTGGAAGAAGCTATGCCTGAAATCTACAAAGAACTTCACAGACTCCAACTAAAACTCGAAGAGCACTATCGTGATATGCAGGATATGGAGTTTACCGTTCAAGAAGGTAAGCTTTGGTTCCTTCAGACAAGAAGCGGTAAGCGTACAGGACAGGCAATGGTAAAGATTGCCATGGATCTTCTAAAGGAGGGAAAGATTGACGAGAAGACAGCTATCAAGCGTATCGAACCTAATAAACTTGATGAACTTCTTCACCCTGTATTCGACAAGAAGGCTCTTGCAAAGGCAACGGTAATTACAAGAGGTCTTCCTGCATCTCCGGGCGCGGCAACAGGACAGATTGTATTCTTCGCTGAAGATGCCGACAGACTACACAACGAAGGCGGACAACGTGTGATCCTTGTTCGTCTTGAAACATCTCCGGAAGACCTTGCAGGTATGCAGGTGGCAGAAGGTATCCTTACTGCAAGAGGCGGTATGACATCTCACGCAGCGGTTGTTGCTCGTGGTATGGGTAAGTGTTGTGTGTCCGGAGCAGGTGCTCTTCAAATAGACTACAAGGCTCGTACGCTTACTGTGGATGGAAAGGTTTATCGTGAAGGAGACTTCATTTCTCTTAATGGTACAACAGGAGAAGTATATGAAGGCATGGTGGACACCAAGGCAGCAGAAATGGATGTAGACTTCTCTGCTCTTATGGAGCTTGCCAACAAATATTCTCGTCTGAAAGTTCGTGCAAATGCAGATACCGGACACGATGCTGCCGTAGCTTATTCTTTCGGTGCAGAAGGTATCGGTCTTTGCCGTACAGAGCACATGTTCTTTGAAGGTGAAAAGATTGTTGCGATGCGCCGTATGATTCTTTCAGATTCTACCGAAGGAAGAAAAGAAGCACTTGCAAAGATTCTTCCATTCCAAAAAGAAGACTTTAAGAATATCTTCCGTGAAATGCACGGTCATCCTGTAACTGTTCGTCTTCTTGACCCGCCTTTGCATGAGTTCGTTCCTCATGACGCAAAGGGACAAGAGGAGATGGCTAAAGATATGGGACTTGATGTAGAAGTTATCCGTCATCGTGTATCAAGCTTAATGGAACATAACCCAATGCTTGGTCATCGTGGTTGCCGTTTGGGTAATACCTATCCGGAAATTACAGAAATGCAGACACGTGCCATTATCTCTGCAGCTCTCGAACTTAAGAGAGAAGGTGTAATGTCTGAACCGGAAATCATGGTTCCTCTAACAGGTATCGTATATGAGTTCAAGGAGCAAGAGAATGTTATTCGTGCAACAGCCGAAGCGGTATTTGAAGAGTACGGCGATCGTATAGACTATAAGGTTGGTACCATGATCGAAATTCCTCGTGCGGCTCTTACTGCAGACAAGATCGCTGCATCGGCAGAGTTCTTCTCATTCGGTACCAATGACCTTACTCAGATGACATTTGGTTATTCTCGTGACGACATTGCTTCTTTCCTTCCAATCTATTTGGAAAAGAAGATCTTGAAGGTGGACCCATTCCAAGTATTAGACCAAAATGGTGTTGGTCAACTTGTTAAGATGGCTACAGAAAAGGGTCGTGCAAAACGTCCGGAGCTTAAGTGTGGTATCTGTGGTGAGCACGGAGGTGAGCCTTCATCAGTGAAGTTCTGTCACAAAGTAGGTCTTAACTATGTATCATGTTCTCCATTCCGTGTGCCTATTGCACGTGTTGCAGCGGCACAAGCGGCAATAGAGGAAGCATAATCGTCATAGTACAAGTACATAGAAATACTTGATATTAGATCGCAGCACTCAAAGAGTGTTGCGATCTTTTTATTACTATTTGCCACAACATTTTTATTAAATTTGCAGACAGGTAAAGCTATAACAGCCGGATTACTTAAAAATCTAACCCAATAGCCATGACAGCGATTATCTTTGGATCAAAATATCCATCGAAACCCCTTGAAACACTATTAGACATCTTTAGAATCATAGATGAGAGTGGTGTGAAAGTTTGGATTCATCTGGAGTTTCTTAAATTCTTGGAAAGCAAAAAAGTGGTTTTGAAAGATGT
Source organism: Porphyromonas sp. COT-108 OH1349 (assembly GCF_000768755.1). Classification (NCBI taxonomy): domain Bacteria; kingdom Pseudomonadati; phylum Bacteroidota; class Bacteroidia; order Bacteroidales; family Porphyromonadaceae; genus Porphyromonas; species Porphyromonas sp. COT-108 OH1349. The sequence goes on from NZ_JRAH01000024.1 coordinate 24,713, forward strand.
CAATTCCTTTACGGATATGACCTCTTTGCCAGTGGCTATTCTAAAAGATAAGGATACTATTGCCATTAGCATTGGGGGAGATGGCACTTATCTGCGTACAGCATGGCAAGTGATGGAGTATAAACTCCCTGTATTGGGTGTCAATCTTGGCAGACTCGGTTTCTTGGCTGCAATATCCGGAGATGTATTCAGGCAGGCATGGGAACATATTCTTAGGAAAGAGTATCGTGTCATAGAACGTTCCATGATAGATATCTATACAGAAAAAGAGGGGCATACTACCGAACAGGGTACAGTCTTGAACGAAGTAGTTGTCTCGAAGAAAGATTCAGGTTCTATGATTTCCATTGAGGCTCAGATTGACGATCAGAGAGTAGCCACCTATCTGGCGGATGGACTCATCATCTCTACTCCTACCGGTTCTACCGCTTACTCTCTTAGCGTTAATGGTCCTATCATAGCTCCTAATACCTCGACATTTTGCCTTACTCCTGTAGCTCCTCACATGCTGAATATGAGACCGCTTGTTGTTGCAGATGATTCCGAGATTCGTTTGAAGGTTTCTGCTCGAAATCTCTCTTTCCTCCTTGTCGCCGACGGAAAGACTACCTCTTTAAGTTGCAACACGGTGCTCTGTCTGAAAAAATCAAAGGAGAGCATCCGATCCATTCAGATCTCCGGATACAACTTTTATCAGACTCTTAGAGATAAGTTGATGTGGGGTATAGATCCGAGAGAGGTCTAAGACTTGGCATATATATTGATAGGTAATACCATAACAATAGCGAAGAATAGATATGACAAATAATATGGATGATCTGATGGAAGAGATGGAACCATCTTTTTCCACGATGCACATGGTTTTTCCTGATGAAGAGATGGATAAACTCACTACTCTTCCGGAGAATATACCTCTTGTGCTTCCCGTTTTGCCTCTTCAAAATACCGTATTGTATCCTAATGTTACGGTTCCCGTAATGAACGATACAACTTCCAATCCGGAGTTCCTAAAGTATTTGGAAGAGTCTAAAGACAAGCACGTAATTGTCGTTACTCAAAAAAACAGAGCTGCAAAAGATCCCAAGCTGGATGATCTTATGCCTATTGCTGTAATAGCAGAGGTGATGAGAGTTTTGGATATTTCGGAAGAGGGAGCCACTTTGCTTGTGATGGGCAAGAAGAAGGTTGAGATCAATACCATTATTGACAGCAACCCTATTCTTACGGCAAGCTATACCCTTATAGATGAGATTGTACCTCCAGCTTCGGATATGGAGTATAAGGCTCTTATCCCACTTGTACAAGAGACTACGATGAAGGTATTGCTCTTGGGTGGAGAGATGCCCAAGCCAATGATCAAATCTTTCTCCGAACTCAAAGATCCTACAAATATTCTTGGATTTGCTTGTACACATCTGCCGATAGATATAGAGGAGAAGTACGCTCTTTTGAGTCATAATGACCTAAAGACAAGGGCTTTTACTCTTTTGACCACAGTCAATACAATGCTTCAACTGCTGGAGATGAAGGCGACTATCGCCATGAAAACTCGTTCCGAACTGGATAAGCAGCAGAAAGAGTACTACCTTCAACAGCAGATGAGGGTCATACGAGAAGAGTTGAACGATGGCGGAGATGACGATGATATTGCAGAACTCAAGAAAAAGGCTTCTAAAATAAAGTGGCCCAAGGGAGTTTATGCCACAGTAAAAAAGGAGATAAAAAAACTGGAGCGGCTCAATATCCAAAGCCCCGATTACAGCATACAGCTGCAATATCTTCAGACTGTTCTTGATATTCCTTGGGATAAAGTTACTCAAGACAACTTCGACACTACCAACGCAGCCAAGGTTTTGGACAAAGATCATTTCGGTTTGGAGAAAGTCAAAGAGCGTATCTTGGAGCATTTGGCTGTACTCAAGTTGAAAGGAGATTTGCGTTCTCCGATCATCTGTCTCTACGGACCTCCGGGAGTCGGGAAGACTTCCTTGGGGCAGTCCATAGCGAAAGCCCTTAACCGGAAATATGTTCGTGTCTCTCTCGGAGGACTTCACGATGAAGCCGAAATTCGTGGACACAGGCGTACATACATAGGAGCAATGCCGGGTCGTATTATCAAAGGGCTCATCAAGGCAGAAGCAGCTAATCCTGTATTTGTTCTGGATGAGATAGACAAGTTGGCAAGCGACTATAAGGGAGACCCTTCTTCGGCTCTTTTGGAAGTGCTCGATCCGGAGCAGAACAACACTTTCCACGACAACTATCTGGATATCGACTACGATCTAAGTAAGGTTCTTTTTGTTGCTACGGCGAATAACATCGGAGCCATTCCCGGTCCGTTAAGAGATCGGATGGAGATGATAGAGGTCGGCGGATATATCTTGGAAGAAAAGTTGGAGATTGCCAAGAGACACCTCATACCGAGAGCATTGGAAGCCCACGGACTGAAAGCCAAGCAGGTCAAGATTCCTAAGAATACTCTTTCGGCTCTTATTCAAAGCTATACGAAGGAGAGTGGCGTTCGGGAGTTGGAGAAACGCTTGGCGGCTCTGATGCGCAAAGTAGCCAAAGAGGTCGCCGCGCAGATAGATCGCGCAGAAGCAGGAGAAGAAGCCGATTCATCTTTTGTCTACACCATAACACCTGATAAACTTCAAGATATGCTGGGAGCCGCCAAATACTCCACAGATCTGTACGAAGGCAATTCTTATGCAGGTGTTGTAACCGGTTTGGCATGGACATCCGTTGGGGGAGAGATCCTGATGGTAGAGAGTGCCATGAGTCCTTCACGCAACGGCAAGATGACCATAACCGGAAACTTGGGTGATGTCATGAAAGAATCTGCCCTGCTTGCTTTGGAATACATAAAGAGCCACAGTGATCTTTATGACATCCCCAAAGAGCTGTTCGAGTATTGGAATGTCCACATACACGTACCGGAAGGAGCTATCCCGAAAGACGGGCCGAGTGCCGGTATTACCTTGGTAACCTCTCTTATATCGACCTTTACACAAAGAAAAGTGAAGTCGTCCATAGCAATGACCGGCGAAATCACGCTCAGAGGGAAAGTGCTTCCGGTGGGAGGAATCAAGGAGAAGATATTGGCGGCAAAGCGTTCCGGCATCAAGACCATCATACTATGCTCAGAGAACAAAAAAGACATAGACGAGATCAAAGAGATCTATCTGAAAGGTCTTTCATTTGTTTACGTAGATGACATAACGGATGTGATTACCCATGCACTCTCTAAAGAGAAAGTTTCATCTCCCATCAACTACATGGAGCATATCAAAAACTCCGAAATCAGATTCTCGGCACCAATATCTGCAAAGTAAGAGATTCGGAAAAAGTTCGGACAAAGAACGCATCAATCATTTCATCCGTCTGTAAGTTTCGGCTTGCAGACGGATTTTTTGTTTAGTTTTCGCAGGCAGGATCCGTTGTTGGCTACGCAGATACCTAACGCTCATCCCTTTTGCCTTTGCGGAGGAAATTTTTCCTATACGGCTTTTTGCTAAAACCTTTAGAGCTTTCGTCTGAAACCTTTAGAGCTTTTGTCTGAAACCTTTAGAGCTTTTTGCCAAAACCTTTAGAGCTTTTTGCCAAAACCTTTAGAGCTTTTAACTAAAAATCTATCCTCAAGGTTCAAGAAAAGGCGAAATGGCGCAAATGAATTGTGAGTCAGTCAGTTTTGGATTTTAAGCCATTTGGCGGAGAACTTCGAAAAGACGGATTTATGCCACCTCCGGACAGAGCAGCGTNGCGCAAATGAATTGTGAGTCAGTCAGTTTTGGATTTTAAGCCATTTGGCGGAGAACTTCGAAAAGACGGATTTATGCCACCTCCGGACAGAGCAGCGTTACCAAAACATTACCACCTCCTTTGCAAGTGAGGGTTGGGAAAAGCGGTAACGAACAGCGCAATATCCGACCTGAACTTCGGGGATTACCTCCTGCAAAGGTACTTCGATGAAAGGAAACAGGCAAATAAATTGCGGACTGCTTCTTTACCATTGAACGACAATGTTTTGCGTAGCAACAAATAACCTGACAATAAATAGTTTTGTAAACCATAAAAGTCAGAGTTATGCGTAGTACGTTTAAGGTTCTGTTCTACCTCAAAAAGAACGCTCCCAAGAAGAATGGTTCCGTTCCCGTGATGTGTCGTATCACCATTGACGGCACCATTGCCCAGTTCAGTTGCAAATGCGACATCCATCCCGATTTGTGGGACATCAAGAGCAATCGCGCTTCTGGAAAAAGTACCGTTGCGTTGGAAACCAACCGTTTCTTGGACAAGATACGTGTCGGTATCAATGCCAAATACAAGGAGATAGCCGAGCGGGATAACTATGTCACTGCCGAGAAAGTAAAGAACGCTTTCTTGGGTTTGGAAATGCGGCATGAAACCTTGCTGAAAGTCTTCGCGCAGCACAATGAGGACTTCGCCAAACTGCTCAATGCCGGTTTGCGAAGCAAATCTACCTACGAAAAATACTGTACGGTCTACAAGCATTTGGAGGAGTTCATCAAGATGCGTTACCATGTCAGCGATATTGCTTTGAAAGAACTCACTCCGCCTTTCATTACGGACTTTGACATCTTCCTGCGCACCGAAAAGCAATGCTGTAACAATACGGTATGGATTTACATGATGCCCCTGCGCCGTATGATTACCATTGCCCAGAACCACGGATGGATAGTCCGTGACCCTTTTGTCGATTACAGCATATCTGCCGAGAGTACCGATAGAGATTATCTGACGAAAGAAGAGATTCGCAGGCTGTTGGATTTGAGATTCCGCCGCAAGTCGATGGAGCTGGTTCGGGATTTATACATCTTTTGTTGCTTTACAGGTTTGTCCTTTACCGATATGAAGAACCTGACCAAGGATAATCTTCAAACCTCCTTTGACGGGAAACTCTGGATTATGACCAAGCGACAAAAGACAGGGGTGGAGTCCAACATCATGCTCTTAGATATTCCTAAGCAGATTATCGAGAAATACGATGGTATGGCGAATGATAATTTGCTTCTGCCCGTTCCGACGTATATAACCGCTTGCAAGAACATCAAGAAAATCATCGGACTCTGCGGTATCGAAAAAGAGATTACGTGGCATACCAGTCGCCATACCATGGCAACGGAAATCTGCCTGACCAACGGCGTTCCTATCGAAACCCTTTCCAAGATGCTCGGACACACGAATATCCGCACCACGCAGATTTACGCCAAAATCACTCACGAAAAGGAGAGTCGGGACATGGCGGCACTCTCCGATAAACTGAGTAAGGTAGAGCAGTTCAATGAGATCACGATATAATACAAGAAGGACAAACGATGAAAAGAGAAATCATAACCATTGGAGAGGGCGGAAAGGTACATATTCCGACAAGCCCTGTTTGGATGTCGGCTTGTGAAATAGCCGATTTGTTCGGCGTATTCTCCGGTAAGGTAAGCAACCACATCAAGTCTATCTTCAAAGAGGGCTTACTCAGGGAAGATGAGGTGATGCGAAGGTTAATGTTTAAGGACGGTGCTGTAGATTTATACAATCTTGAAATGATAACGATACTATCGTTTCGATTTGCCTCTCCAGAAGCCAAGAGCTTCCGTAAATGGATAATCGGAAGAGTGACCGAAAAGAAGAGAACAAGTTCTCCGCTACTTGTGTGTTATGGCAAAGGTGGATGGTACAACTGAATATGAGAACAGGCAGTAAGAAAAATGCTTCTTGCTGCCTGTTTTTCTGTCAAGGCTTCTCAAACCGAGGGCGATAATTCTCTTGCAACAGCTTTTCCACATCCTCTTCTCGGTAGAGTACCTTTCCGCCTAACTTGATAAAGGAAATCCTTCCCATGTTGCGATAGTCTTGCAACGTGCGTCGATTGATATGCAATAGACGGGACAACTCATCATCCGTCAGGTAGCGATGCCCATCAAGCAAGGGTCTATTCTTTTTCCGCAGAGCATCTATGCCTTTTATCATGCGGTCGCCGGCGTTGAAAAAGTATGCAATCTCTTTGTCGTTCTTTGTCTTTACGTTATTGTTCATATTTACGTTGGATTTAGTGGTGATGTTATTTATTGGTTATAAAGCAGAGGATCGTTCGAGCAGTTTTCCGACATCCTCTGGTTTATAGAACATCTTATACCCTATTTGCGTATAGGGCAACATTCGGGTGCTACGATAGGTTTGCAGGGTACGCAAACTGATGTTCAGGATTTGGCAGACATCCTGATTGTCCAGCCACCTGCCCATACGCTTCTCGTCACACTCCCGACACAGGGCATCGACTTTGGCTGTCAGAATGCGGAAATGCTCCATCATGGCTTCATACGTTTTCCTCTCTATTGCTATTACTTCCATAATTCTTGTCCGTTTTAATTTTCACTTCCACACAAATGTAGTTACGAAAAGAGACTCCTACCCCTGATTATCCATTATAGCGTACTTCTGGCTTCGATATGGATGCCTTTGTCGAAGAATATTTGAAACTGAGGCGAAAAATCTTTATTCAGTACATATTTACCATACNATACAATTCATCCTATTGTCCCTCCCGAACTTTGTGCCATAATCAAGTAAAATAGTTATGGATGTCATTACACTAGAAAGCAGAGCCTTTCAGGAACTGATAGGTAAGATAGAAAAGATTCTTCGGTATGTGGAGCAGGAGAAAAAGGCAAAGACGGAGTATGAAAACCGCCTTATCTCCAACGATGAGTTAGCCGAGATACTCGGTATCAGTAAACGTACCCTCCAGCGTATGCGCAGTGCAGACCGAATTGGCTACAAGATAATCTATGGGCGTTGCTACTACGACCTACATGACATCGAGGAGGCGATACGCAACAGAAGTCTCTACTGTAATCCGAAGAACATGGAAGAACTACGGCATAACTTCAAACTTAAAAGTAGGAAGATAAAGGATGGAACTATTGGATAGAGAGACCTTTCTTGACTGGATGGAACNAAGAACATGGAAGAACTACGGCATAACTTCAAACTTAAAAGTAGGAAGATAAAGGATGGAACTATTGGATAGAGAGACCTTTCTTGACTGGATGGAACGCATCATGAAGCGTTTCGATGAGTTGAAACAGACGACTCCCGACATTCCCCAACGTCCGATGATAGATGGAGAACCGTTGTTGGATAACCAAGAGGTATGTATGATGCTTCAAATCAGCAAGCGTACTCTGCAACGTTACCGTGCTTCCGGGACACTTCCTTTCCACATTATCTACNTTGTTGGATAACCAAGAGGTATGTATGATGCTTCAAATCAGCAAGCGTACTCTGCAACGTTACCGTGCTTCCGGGACACTTCCTTTCCACATTATCTACCATAAAACTTGGTACTTGGAATCGGAAATTCTCTCTTTCATGAAAGCCCACTTTACCGAAAACCTAAAACGAAAAAGAACAAAGAAAAAACCTATGTGACTTTAGAGTGAGTANTTGGAATCGGAAATTCTCTCTTTCATGAAAGCCCACTTTACCGAAAACCTAAAACGAAAAAGAACAAAGAAAAAACCTATGTGACTTTAGAGTGAGTAAATTGATTGTGCACAGTCGTTAAGCCCCCGTTTTGTCGTGATGACAAGGCGGGGGCTACTGTTTGAGGTATTAATTAGAGAGAAATCATTTTATAGTTTAGGTCTGACAATAAACACTTTTCTTGCCAGAGACGGCGGTAGTCCGTCCATTGCGGACTGTGTAGCAGAGATACTCTGCCCGTTGCTTTCTAATGGTCTGTCGGATTGAGCCACAGAAGTATCGACAGAGGGAGCAATGACGGACGGCTCAATCGAACATGAGCGTTCCATTTCCTTCGTCTCTCCTGCTTCATCTTGCATCATCTCCGTTCCCTCCTGTTGGCTTTCTCCCTCTTCAATCGGCTTTAGGGAAAGCTGTATTTTTCGGTCAAGTGCGGCAAGTTCC
>NZ_JRAH01000025.1:0-425 GCF_000768755.1 Porphyromonas sp. COT-108 OH1349
GCAATAGAGAGGAAAACGTATGAAGCCATGATGGAGCATTTCCGCATTCTGACAGCCAAAGTCGATGCCCTGTGTCGGGAGTGTGACGAGAAGCGTATCGGCAGGTGGCTGGACAATCAGGATGTCTGCCAAATCTTGAACATCAGTTTGCGTACCCTGCAAACCTATCGTAGCAACCGAATGTTGCCCTATACGCAAATAGGGTATAAGATGTTCTATAAACCGGAGGATGTCGGAAAACTGCTCGAACGATCCTCCGCTTTATAACCAATAAACAATCTAACCACTAAATCCAACGTAAATATGAACAATGACGTAAAGACAAAGAACGACAAAGAGATTGCGTACTTTTTCAACGCCGGCGACCGCATGATGAAAGGCATAGATGCTCTGCGGAAAAAGAACAGACCTCTGCTTAACGGTCA
>NZ_JRAH01000026.1:0-446 GCF_000768755.1 Porphyromonas sp. COT-108 OH1349
TCGACTTGCATGTGTTAAGCCTATCGCTAGCGTTCATCCTGAGCCAGGATCAAACTCTTCTTTGTCATTTTGTTTCTATTTATTCCTATGCTCAGTATTACTTCCTTCTATTTATATAATCAGGTAATTGACAGGGTCACTATATCCATTTATAATGGAGTGTCCCTTGTACTACTTGTTGTATATTGTCCAATACGTCTATGATCTCTACTCGGTTACAAACAGGCATTCCCCGTTCGTGGGTGCAAAGTTACAACAATATTTCGATTAAACAACACCCAGAGAAAATTTATACGGCAAAATCTAAGAAAAATATTCTCTTTATTTTCTCAAAGCCGGCAAACCTATAAAAACAAAGGAGAGAGCCATGTTCCTGTTACGGTTCATGTCTCTCTCCTTCTCTATATAAGTGGCGGCTACCTACTCTCCCATTTGCATAGTACCAT
>NZ_JRAH01000027.1:0-551 GCF_000768755.1 Porphyromonas sp. COT-108 OH1349
AAGAATTTGTTCTGTGAAAGGTCAAACAGATCTTTGGAAGAGGATTCTGTCTTGACCACGAGATTAAATCCGTAGAGGCTTCCAATACTAAAGTATTCTCCCTGAGTACGTGCTTTTTCATTGATTTCTGTCAGTTTGGCTGCAATGCGTTTGGGGTCTCTACCCTCTACTCCTTTGAGTGTTATCGGGTTGAGTATGTTGCCCTCTTTATCTTTTTGCACTCGGCTTTGGTATAAATCCCAATCGCTTCTGAAACGACCAATCAGTTCCCTATTGCTATCCACTGCTCGCATAACCTCCTCTAAACGACTTCGGGAGGATGATTTACTGCGGATGAAGGCCTGTCGCTCACTCTCCAAACCGGCTATTTTCTTTTCCAATTTCGCCTTTTCCAACAAGTCNGATTTACTGCGGATGAAGGCCTGTCGCTCACTCTCCAAACCGGCTATTTTCTTTTCCAATTTCGCCTTTTCCAACAAGTCGGTATTTCCTGAAAGAATGGCTACATACTCGGAAAAATTCATTCCCGACTTCTCGTCCATACTGCCCTC
>NZ_JRAH01000028.1:0-499 GCF_000768755.1 Porphyromonas sp. COT-108 OH1349
CGTACAGTTCATTGAGGTTCTGTCGCAGGGATTCATTCGCCACCTTGCGTTCCGCTTCATAATCATAGAGCGTATGGTAAGCATCTCGCAGGTCTATGTAGAGTAACATTTTTTGTCGTTCTTGGGAAGAGAGGTCTATGGGCTGGAACATTCGATTGTCCTCCATATCACGGACAAGCATTCCGACCTGAAAGTCCGAAACGAGCAAAGAACCCTCTCTGAGGTGTTCATGCCATAAGCCCTCATAGGGACGCTGCTGCATCCCTTTCTCCTTGTTCTGCTGCCACCACAACTCTCCTGTCTCCAACAGTCCCATAGCAGTCTCTTGTTGCTTTATTTCGACAGTGGGAGAAGGGGCAGAAGCCACAGCACGTTTCATCGAGGAGGTTTTTCGTTTGGGTTTCTCCTCTTGAATGATATTGCCAAAAAGGTCGAGTAGTTGTACCTGTGGTGCAACACTGCTTCGGGGTTGCTCTGTCGGCTGTTCCTTTTTCAGTTG
>NZ_JRAH01000029.1:0-7131 GCF_000768755.1 Porphyromonas sp. COT-108 OH1349
ACTATGCAATCAAAATACGGAATACCACGACCAAATTATCAATCTTGTCAATGCCAACCGCAAACTGATAAGGCAGAGAATGAGAGCGACAGCATAAGAAACAATTACCAAAACAATACAGAATATGAAAGCAGAAATAGAAAGCATCGTATGCAATTGGGCGGACGAGATACCCCATATACTTATAAGGATAATCAATGCCATTACCCTATCCACCAACGAGAAAGAATTGAGAGCAGCCATCAAGAAGATTGCCGAAGAAACAGAACTTGATAAGTTTTTTGTCTATGGATTTGGAGCGCATCATTTTTGGCTTACCCACCGCAAACTATCGAATGGCAAGCCAATGGAACACAGATTATTAAAGGTCGAGTTCTGAGTATATGAATAAGAAAGTTTATAGAGTACGNCAATGGAACACAGATTATTAAAGGTCGAGTTCTGAGTATATGAATAAGAAAGTTTATAGAGTACGAACGCAGTACAGTTTCGAGGGAGTGTTTGAAGTAGTTGCCGAAAGCAAGGTGGAAGCACGGCAGAAAGTCCGACAAGATTGTGGGTTAATAATGGGCGGAAGCATTTATAGCACTTTGCCTGATGAGGAGATAAATTGGGCTTTCTCCTCTCACCCCGATGTAAGGACGATGCAGATAACCATTCGAGAAGAACAGACAGAATAAAGCCGTCGGCGGATTTGCCAACCGCTACTTTCTTTCGTGAGCTTCGGGCGGACAAAGAAAGTAGCAAAGAAACCCCTATTAAGGATTCTAATTTATCTTACATCTATTGTCATGATAATGGCAAAATAATTCTACCTTTGACATATAGTTCTCATTAAAGCAATAAAACTATGAGTAGATTGGATGAATTACAGGAACAAATTTCAATCCTTGAAGAAAGTATTGAGAGAATTGAGAGACGAATCTCAGACTTGAGGGATTTAATTGACAATGCCTCTGACGATGTTCCTGGCTACATTGTACAAAGTTGGGAGGATGAATTAAACAATCTATATGAAGAAAAAATAGACAACGAAGAGCGTCTTGACGAATATCAAAATGAATATGACGATTGGGAAGAATACGATGAGGGCTGAGCTTAGTTAATATGAGCTTAGTTAATATATAATGGGGCTAGCATTGTTCTGACAATAAAAAAGAGCGAGAAGCAACATCGAATTTCTTCCAGTCTATTTTATCGACGACCAATTTTCAGAGTGAGTGAGATAGGTTCGGCACGCCTGACAAATTGCAGGCTGATAAAGGTTTTTTATAGGGCTTTTAGTTATGAAAATCTGCAAGTATCCTGCTATAAACGATAAGTTCACGAGCTGGTTGGTTTGCGAAATATTAAAAACTAAAAGGTGGTTTAAAGGACGACTTGTTGGTGAAGCTTGTGCCTTTCTATAACTTTTACCGAATACCAAATATTATACTCTATATGGTAAATTTTTCGGATAGAGTGTCTTGAATAAGCTTTATCAAGTCAATCATTTCTGTCTCTTCCCTTATGTCAAACCCGATGATATAGTCTCTCAAAATGCTTTCTTTTCCCTCAACATAATAATGATAGTTCGAAATAGCTTTTTTATTGATAAGAAGCTGATTGAAATTAAAGTGTGCAGCTTTAATTTCAGTCATAAAACTTAAAGCTCCACCTACAATATTGGGGAGCGAGAGAAAACCAAGCCCGATGTTTGCTGAATTTTTTAAGAGTTCTTTGGAGTTGCGTATAAATTCTTTCTTAAAATAAGAAGAAAGCTGTGTTTGAAATATTTCCTTATATTGGCTCTCCAAAGCCTCCCTTATATTCATTAATTCTTGGGCATTATATAGGATATCAGCTCTGTTTTCTTGGGAGATAGTGTTGACTGAAAGACGAAGGAAGCGATTGTAATTATCTATAAAATTAGAATTCAATATTGGTTGCCTTAGATAATATATATCCTCGAAGCTAAGACAATCTAGTGCTTCAACTGAAAACTTATGTCTATTCAACATCTCCAATAGTAATTCTATATAAATCTTCCAGAAGACCTGTAGTTCGGATAACTGAGTTTTTCGATTCTTTAAGTCTGTAAAACTATAGTCTATGTAATTCTCTTGAGGGAGCGTACTCTCACAATTCACAACTCTAGCACCAGACATATGATATACGAGCTCACGGTAATTTCTTAAAATAGCTCGACTGTGTGTGTCAAAATGGAGGGTTAAGCGGTCTATTGTCCCTCTATCCAATATCTTGTAATCTTTAATTTTTAGTATCAACTCTTCGATTTCATGTGTTGGCAAATGCTTTAGATTACTTCGAATCACAGAGTCTTCAGAGGCTAACCCTCGTACGAAAGTATCTCTAAACCAAGTTGAGTTTTCTTGTAATTCCCAAAGCACAGTCTTAGAGAGAAACTCATTGTAAAATGCTGTATATTCTTTTTTCCTTACAAGACTTATTTCTTTGCCTTCAAATAATTCTGAAATCTCTTTTTTATCTTTTCTAAATGCAGGAATTACCATTTCTTTCTGCAATAAGATTGGATTAGATGAGAAAAGCTTATACGTAAGTGGATTAACTAAATGAGATGCAGCGCAGACAATATTATTCTTGGTTAGTAATAAAACCTTTAAGTTACGTTCAATATAACGCTCTAGCACTTCAAGATTAGTAGAAGATGCAACAATACGATTATCGAAATTTGTAAAGTACGCATTTGCTCCTTGTAAATCTACACTTTCAATCCTATTCATTGTAAATTATTTCACCCGAAAAGTTTCTCTAAAATTTAATTATTAAAAACCAGTACCTTAACTGCATCTTCTAATAACTAGCATCTACCCTAGCAAAGGTACTTATTCATTCTAAAAACACGAAGAAAATCCCCCTTGAGATTCTTACTTTTTGCAAGGGGGATTTTTTGAAGAGAGAAAAAAGAAGCCAACCTCTATTGTTATTCTCTGTCAAAATATCTCTATGCTGAAAATTTCACTATATCAACATCTGAAAAATGAATCCCTATTCATTTGGTTTCTCCTTTTCCTCGTCCTTTTGGCTGTTGAACTCAAACGAGAGTTTTGCCGTCTGTCCGAAATTGTCCTCCACATACACGTCGATTGTCTGCTGGTCGGTGGAAGCAGAGGTGTAGTAAATCCTGAACTCCTCTTTTGTAAGCGGGTAACGGTCATTGGGTTTGAATATCGTGCCGTCTTCCATCTTCAGCCGTCCTTTTCCATCGGGCTGAAAGTACCTTATGGTGTAGCGGGTGTCGGCAAAGTTGCCCTCCCTTTTCAATGTACAGCGTATCTCCGCCGTCTGTCCCTTGACGATGTGCTTCTGAACGGGCATCGTCTCGACAGTGAACGGGTACGCCTGCTGAATATCCAACTCATTATCACAAGCAGATAAACAAAACCCTGCGAGGGCAAGCACTCCCATTACCCATATTGTGTTTATAATTTTCTTCATTGTCTGTTATCGTTTTGTTGTTATACATTGTTCCCTGCATTCTTGGAAAGCAGAAACTCATTCAAATCCTTATGGTCGGCATAGAAAGAGCAGCAGTCAATGACCTTCTCCCCGAAATCAGCTCTCAGTCTTTCCAATGTTCTTCGTCCCGCATCATCATTATCGAGATAGCATTCTATCCTGCGATAAACGTCCAGCACTTTTAGAGCTTTCTCCACATTGGAAACGGAATTAAGCACAAGCCAATCCGAATCGATGATACCTAACTGCATAGCGGAGAGATAATCCATAAAACCTTCAAAGACGGAACATACGTCCGAGCTGTTACACTTTAAGGAAATGTCCTTTGGCGGTATGCAGCCCTTGAAAAAGCGGTTGCGCAATTCCAATCCTCCGGCATCGTTGCGAAAGCCGATGGCATAGTACCGTTTGCCATGCACCCGGTATCGAACCTCCTCGCAGTTTGGGATGGCAACGTGGGCATTGATGCCTCTTTCTTTCAAATAGCCCAGCAGTCTGGCGTCCTGCAATGGGCGTACCCAAATATCATTGAAGACGGGTTCTTTCTTTTCGCTTCTTTGCGGTTGTTCCAAAACAGGTAGCGGACACGTGCCGCTCTTGGCGATGAAAGCCGCCCGCAGAAGGAAATCCTCGCTTCCAATAAACTCTCCTGCCAAGTCGAAGATGTCACCCCCTTTGCCCGTCCCGAAATCAAACCAGACATTCTTGGCGGTATCAACCTTGAATGAAGGTGTCCGTTCCGTTCGGTAAGGGGAGGAATACCACAAGGCGTTTCCTTTCTGCTTAGTCGGCTGAATCCCCATTGCGTTCAGGAAGTCCGCAATGGGAATCTCTCTCATCTGTCGCATGTCCATCAGTCCAGCATGATTTTCAGTCCGACACCGTACTGAGCATGAAAACGCCCCGTAGAGCCTCCCCACAGGCAACGTTCCCTGCCATAGAGCAGCAACACCAATCTGTCTGTCAGATAGGTCTCCGCCTGAAGGGTAACGGCACCGCCATAAAGGAAGCCGTCCTTATTGCGTAGCATAGAGCCATCAAACAGCAGTTTCTTTCCACCATTGACCGTCTCATATCCCGCCAAGGCGGAAATACCTACTGACAGGAGAAAGGTCTTGCTCCCGTCCGAAAGCACATTGCAGAAGAAACCTCCCTCTCCCGTGAACTGCTCCACTAGGATACGGCTTTCGCGATAGGGATGGTATCTACGGAGATATTCCGCTCCGAACATCCATTGATGTCCGCCTTTGGTGTAGTTGGCAAGCGAAGCTCCGAACGAGTATCCTGTCTCATTCTTTGAGGAAGCGGAATAAAAACCGTCCGCCATACCGGTTGTCATACGTATGCTCTTCATCTTGGGCAGACAGCGTTGGGCGTGCGCCTGCCCTGCAAAGAGGGCAAGCAACACGACAAACAGGAAAAATGCGAGCTTTTTCATATCACTTCACTTTGAGTTCGTTGATTTCCCTCGCACGCACAAGGTCTTCGTTCTCCACAACGAAAGACTGGTGTCTTCCACCGTTCTTCTCGTGCATCTCTACAATGAGCTGCTTGTCATCGGGGATGGTGAACTTTTGCAGGGTGAATACCGTGCGTTCGCTCTTCTGCCCCGCCACGCAGGTGGTGTAGTTGTAGGCACGCAGTGGAAGCAGTACCTGCTCCTGCATGGCAGTCTGCTTGGCGACCTTCTTGTCCACGATTTTGAACGTGATGAAGTCGATGTCGAACGGCACGTTGGACTTGTTGCGCAGTTCCGTATGGAAGTACAGCAGTCCGTTGTGCGAATACAACCCTTTGAGCAGGTACTGAATACCGAAGGACTTGCTGCCGATGTGCTTCACCGTCCGCCTGTCCTCCTTGTGAATGGATTTCATGATGAGCCTTACCAGCATCGGGCTTTCGCTTCCGAGTTCCTTGAGATAGACCTCCATTGCGTTGTTCGGACGGTTTACGCTCTCCCCATCGTGGATGAAGTCCGCCATTTCCACATTAAGTAGTAGTGGCTCGTTGGCATACTTGACATTAAATGTGTAAAACGCACCGTTTTCCGTGATGACACTCATGTTCGTCTCCTCGTGGAAGCCCTTGACCGTCGCCTTCACACGGATAACGTTTTCCGCTCCGTCCGCCTTCCCTGCAATGAGGTTGGGCGAACCCAAATCCACATAGCGCACGGCAGAGGGGAAGATAATGTGCACCGTCTTGTCGTAGGTGATTTCCAAGCCGTGGGGCGGTATCATCCGCTCAAAGGCAATCTTGCGAGTCAGCCCCTGATAGAGGTCTCCGCTTGAAGTTGTTTCCTGTGCGTTGGCACAGACTGCGCCCAGCATCAGGGCGATGGCTAAAACTGTTCTTTTCATTTTTACTGTGGATTAAAGTGGTGAATAATAACTGTGAATTACTTGTTTTCAGGTTGGTAGAGCAATACCTTGTATCCTGCTTTGAGATGCACCTTGACGGTACGCATCTTCTTGGCGAAATACTGCGAGGTTCCCTGTATCAGCCCCTTGCCCAAGTCGGCTGCAAGCTGTGCACCTGCATCGGTGGAGATGTTCATACTACTGCCTGCGGAAGTACCCATTCCTGCGACAATCTCCTTGGCGGCACTGCGCTCCATCGAGCCGGGAATGAATATCCCTTCCTGCCCGTCCATATCGTACACCGCCAACTCCACGGGGATGATGTTCCCGTGATATTCCAGCGATGAGACAAGTACGTTCAGGCGTTCGCCCTGTATCTTCGCCACACCGACGACAAGGGCATTGCGTAGTATTTCCCTGCCGGAGACCTGCATCGGTTCCAAGAGACGGAAACGTACCGTCTGCCCGTCCGTAACCGTCTGTTGGGTATGCACACAGGCGGAGATGGTATTCTTCTCCGTCGGCAGGACTGTTCCGATGGCGGTATGGAACATATAGTTTCTCTCCTTGACATATTCGGAGCGGAAAGTCGAGTCGCTCATCGGCTGCGCCAGAGCCGACACCACTTGCTCGCTCACAGGGGCAACGGGAAAGGCTACCGCCTTCCCGTTTCGGGGGGTTGCGACCGCTTTCCTTTCGGAAGCCGTCTCCCCATCCGAAACCAATGCCTTACTTGGCAACTGCTGTCCATCTCCCGACGGCATATACTTCGCCGCCAACTGATAGGACTTTTCAAGTAGTGCCATCTGGTCGTTCACGGTTATGGCAGGCGACTGCTGTTCGCTATTCATACGGTTTTCCAACTCTGCCAATCGAGCACGCAGCTCCTCCTTTTCGAGGTCTTCCCTCGATGCTTCATAGAAACTGCCGAGCGTGCGGTTGATGTCCTGATAGGCTGATGCCGAGGCGTGAAAGCCATCTTGCGGAGCAGAATGTCGGGACGTGTATTCCTCACTCTCATCCGAGGGTTCGGACTCCCAAGCAGACGTTTCTCCCGCTCCCTGCAAAATCTCTCCTGCTGTCATTTCTCCGAACATGGAACTGAGGCTTTGCATGGCACGACTTCGTTCCTGCTCCTTCTGTTCCATCATCTCCTTCTCATAGGCTTTCTTCTTATCACCGATCAGTTCGGTTGCCATCGGGTCGGGCACTTCCGTGTTGAAGCCCTTGGTCTGTTTCTCCTCTTCTTTCTCCGACGGAGCGAAAATGAGCCACATGGAGCCTGCAAAAA
>NZ_JRAH01000003.1:0-236453 GCF_000768755.1 Porphyromonas sp. COT-108 OH1349
GGTACACACTCGCTGCACAGACCGTTACGGTGTATGGAAAGGTAAGCTACTTGAACTGCTATGGTCAGAAGATAACCTCCCTGGATGTGAGCAAGAACACGGCTTTGACAGGATTGGTCTGCTACTCTAACAGTCTCACCTCGCTGGATGTGAGCAAGAACACGGCTCTGACATCTCTGGACTGTGAGAAGAATAAAAACCTAAGCTCCGTAAAGATCAGTAACAGTATAAACAACTATTTGGACTGCAACGACTGCAAGCTGAGCGCGGAGACACTGAACGAGATATTCACCACGCTTCCCGATGTAAAAGAGCAGACAGAAGGGAAGAAAGAGCTATATATCAAAGGTAATCCGGGAGCGGCGGCGTGCAACAAGAAGATAGCCGAAGACAAAGGCTGGAGATTGGATGTCGGAGATACTCCTCCTCCGTCTGTTCCTAACCAAATGACGATGACGACAACGCTAGCCGTGGGCAAGAAGATAAAGCTTTGGATCTATGCCGAACCGGAAGACCAAGCGGATGTCTGGATAGACCTGAACAACAACAAGGTCAAAGATGCAGGCGAGAGCGTAACCGTATTTAACTCCGAAGAGTACACACTCGGTGCACAGACCATTACGGTGTATGGAAAGGTAGGCAGGTTCGACTGCGAAAAGAACTCCCTCACCTCGCTGGATGTGAGCAAGAACACGGCTTTGACAGAGTTGGTCTGCCTCTCTAACTCCCTCACCTCTCTGGATGTGAGCAAGAACACCGCTTTGACAGAGTTGAACTGCTCCTATAACTCCCTCACCTCGCTGGATGTGAGCAAGAACAAGGCTTTGACAGAGTTGATGTGCGTCTCTAACTCCCTCACCTCGCTGGATGTGAGCAAGAATACCGAGTTGGAACGGTTGGACTGCGACTCTAACAAGCTCACCTCGCTGGATGTGAGCAAGAACACCGCTTTGAGACTATTCTCCTGCGAAAAGAACCCGAATCTTAGCTCCTTGAAGATCTCAAGCAGCATAAATAATACGTTGTGGGTCAACGGCTGTAAGCTGAGCGCGGAGACACTGAACGAGATATTCCGCACACTTCCCGATGTAAAAGGGCAGACAGAAGGCGAGAAAGAGCTATATATCAAAGACAATCCGGGTACGGCAGCGTGCAACAAGAAGATAGCCAAGGACAAAGGCTGGAAATTGGATGTCGAAGATACTCCTCCTCCGCCTGNCGGCTGTAAGCTGAGTGCGGAGACGCTGAACGAGATATTCCGCACACTTCCCGATGTAAAAGGGCAGACAGAAGGCGAGAAAGAGCTATATATCAAAGACAATCCGGGTACGGCAGCGTGCAATAAGAAGATAGCCAAGGACAAAGGCTGGAAATTGGATGTCGAAGATACTCCTCCTCCGCCTGCCGGCAACAGCATGACGATGACGACAACGAAAGCCGTCGGCGAGAAGATAATGCTTAAGATCTATGCCAAACCGGCAGACCGTCCGAATATCTGGATAGACCTGAACAACAACAAGGTCAAAGATGCAGGCGAGAGCGTAACCGAATTTGGCATCAATAAAGGGTACACACTCGGTGCACAGACCGTTACGGTGTATGGAAAGGTAGGCGGGTTCGACTGCGAAAAGAACTCTCTCACCTCGCTGGATGTGAGCAAGAACACGGCTTTGGTACGGATGTTCTGCACCGAAAACTCTCTCACCTCGCTGGATGTGAGCAAGAACACGGCTTTGGTACTGTTGGGCTG
Source organism: Porphyromonas sp. COT-108 OH1349 (assembly GCF_000768755.1). Taxonomy (NCBI): domain Bacteria; kingdom Pseudomonadati; phylum Bacteroidota; class Bacteroidia; order Bacteroidales; family Porphyromonadaceae; genus Porphyromonas; species Porphyromonas sp. COT-108 OH1349. Next base: position 1,751 of record NZ_JRAH01000003.1, read on the forward strand.
CGCCTCTAACTCCCTCACCTCGCTGGATGTGAGCAAGAATATAGCTTTGAAAGTGTTGTCCTGCGGCTCTAACTCCCTCACCTCGCTGGATGTGAGCAAGAACACTGCTTTGACACAATTCTTTTGCTCGAAGAACCCGAATCTAAGCTCCTTGAAGATCTCGAGCAGCATAAATGATAGGTTGTGGGTCAACGGCTGTAAGCTGAGCGCGGAGACGCTGAACGAGATATTCCGCACACTTCCCGATGTAAAAGGGCAGACAGAAGGCGAGAAAGAGCTATATATCAAAGGTAATCCGGGTACGGCGGCGTGCAACAAGAAGATAGCCAAGGACAAAGGCTGGAAATTGGATGTCGGAGATACTCCTCCTCCTCCTCCTCCTGCCGGCAACAGCATGACGATGACGACAACGAAAGCCGTCGGCGAGAAGATAAAGATTTTGATCAATGCCGAGCCGGCAGACCGTCCGAATGTCTGGATAGACCTGAACAACAACAAGGTCAAAGATGCAGGCGAGAGCGTGACCAGCTTTAACTTCAATAAAGAGTACAAGCTCGGCTCTCAGACCATTACGGTGTATGGAAAGGTAACCGCGTTGGGCTGCTACTATGGCAGTCTCACCTCGCTGGATGTGAGCAAGAACACCGCTTTGACATCGTTGGGCTGCTACTCTAACAGTCTCACCTCGCTGGATGTGAGCAAGAACACGGCTTTGAAAACGTTGTCCTGCGAGTCTAACAAGCTCACCTCGCTGGATGTGAGCAAGAACACTGCCTTGACTTATTTGGACTGCGAAAAGAACTCCCTCACCTCGCTGGATGTGAGCAAGAACACCGCTTTGGAACATTTGTCCTGCAGCCATAACTCCCTCACCTCGCTGGATGTGAGCAAGAACACCGCTTTGAGAACGTTGTCCTGCTCCCATAACAAGTTCACCTCGCTGGATGTGAGCAAGAACACCAAGTTGGAACAGTTGGAGTGCTACTCTAACAGGCTCACCTCGCTGGATGTGAGCAAGAACACCGCTTTGAGACGATTCTCCTGTGAGGGTAACCGGAGTCTAAGCTCCTTGAAGATCTCAAGCAGCATAAATGATAAGTTGTGGGTCCGCTACTGTAAGCTGAGTGCGGAGACACTGAATACCATATTCCGCACGCTTCCCGATGTAAAAGGGCAGACCGAAGGCGAGAAGAAGATCTGGATAGTAGACAATCCGGGTACGGATGCGTGCAACAAGAAGATAGCCGAAGACAAAGGGTGGACGGTTAATATTGATTATGATTGAGGGGAATTTCCCTCACCCCGAAGTGGCGGGGCGTAAAATATTGTAGACAAATTCGGGCAGTGCCGGTGCGATAAGTGCCGGCACTGCTTTTTTTGTGCCGAGACGGAAAACCGGAATCGGGAAAAGAGAAAAGGTCGGTTTCGGAGAGCATGAAAATTTCGTACGTACAAAAAAAAATTTATGTGCGCACGAAAAAAAATTTACGTGCGCACGAAAAAAAATTTCCGTAGGTAAGAAAAAATATTTTCGTAGGTAAGAAAAAATATTTCCGTAGGTAAGAAAAAATATTTCCGTAGGTAAGAAAAAATATTTCCGTAGGTAAGAAAATAAATTTTTGTGGCCAAGAAAATAAATTTGTGTGGCCAAGAAAATAAATTTTCGTGGGCATAGAAAAAAATTTTCGTGGGCATAGAAAAAAATTTTCATGGGCATAGAAAAAAAATTTCATGGGTATAGAAAAAAAATTTCATGGGCATAGAAAAAAATTTTCATGCGGACGAAAAAATATCTGCGTGCGCAGAAAAAGTATTTTCTTTAGCATAAGAGTTGTGGCGATCCGGGCATAAANATTTTCATGCGGACGAAAAAATATCTGCGTGCGCAGAAAAAGTATTTTCTTTAGCATAAGAGTTGTGGCGATCCGGGCATAAAAATATATTTTCATAGGCAGGAAAATATATTTTTATACGAATGGGAGGTATTTTTTATGCTTGCGGACATATTTTTGTCTGCGTGCGGAAATGAATTTTCATGATGACGGGAGATGAAGGATCTCCTCTCTCTCCGAAACTTTTTCCCGTTTTTGGAAAAACTTTTTGGCTTGTTTTTTTGAGTTTTTTGGCTGAGAAGAGGTGCTTTTTGGGGGAGAAAAGTTGGTTCGTGTCGGTATTTATGACTAAAGTTTTGGTTCTGTTTTTGAATCTTTGTACCTTTAGGACATCACGATATGCGGGAGAAGCCACACCTGAACATATAACCTGCCGCGGGTGGCGATCCTTGAGACTTTATGCGTTGTAAGTACCGAATGAGAAACTAATAAAAACAAAAATCAGATGGAACGTATCTCTATTAAATTTTTACTATCGTTTTTTCTGCTGTCTGCCCTTCTGTTGGCAGGCTGTCAAAACGAACGCGAATCACTATTGCCGGGACAGAAAGAGCGGCAGCTGACCTTTACGGCATCCATGCCTCAGGACGGCATTTCAACACGAGTGGCATTGGAAAATGATGCTGTCAAGAACATCCTTTCGGCCCGCTGGGAGTCGGGAGATAAAGTAACGTTCGTCTTCGAGCAAGGAGCACGGCTTACGGAACCGGTGGAGGTGGTCGTAGGCAGCATCGGTCAGGAAGGCAAAAGTGCGAAGCTGGACATCGAAGTGCCCGAGATCATAGACACGGCGGAAGAGTACACCATTCACGCATTCTGCGGAGTGCCGGGAGAGGGAGTGAGTATTCGTAACAAAGAGATTCTTTTGGACATTCTGCCCTTGCGAGGCGATCGTCTGTCGGATATTGCCGTTCCCGTCCTTTCCAAGCTCAAAGTGGAGCCCGAAGATATGGCGGCTTCGGGCGAAATGCTTCTTCCGTTCGCACATCTCGGAAGTGTGGAGTATGTCGATCTCAAGAACAGCTCGGATGCGGAGCTGAAAGTGCTCAACTGTCATCTCTACGGCACCGATCCGGGAGCGGACGAGTGGCGCTATCTGCCCGGCAACGGGAAGCACTATCTCTACAAACCGATGACTGACGAGGTGGTGTCAGCAGACGGAGACAAGCCAAACCCTTTGGAAGCAGCGGGATCCGGCATCGGCATTGCACCGGGAGCGACTCACACGTTTGCCGTTTGGCATCGCCCTACGGGAAAGAACATTCCGGAGTTCGGCATATCCATGCAGACGGAGCATGGCACCAAACTCTCGGCCAACAAAAAGAGAGCCAAAGCGTTCTCGATGACTGCCGGCAAGGCTTATCGTGTGCAGGCGGAGTGGAAAGAGAACAGCCTGAGAATCCTGGGCGATGGCGTGGAAGAGGATCTGCCTTCGATCTCTTTGACCACGGAGAGGGCAGTTGGCGGGAAGATTTGGCTTTTGGTAGATGCAGATGACGCAGACCGTCCGGATGTCTGGATAGACCTGAACAACAACAATACCAAAGATGCAGGAGAGAGTGTAACCACGTTTGACGAAAAACAAGTATACACGCTCGGCTCTCAGACCATTACCGTGTACGGAAAGATAACTGTTTTTAACTGCTCCGCGGCAGGAATCAAAACGTTAGATCTTAGTAAAAGTCCGGCTTTGAAAGAATTGCTCTGTTTCGAGAATCCTCTCGCTTCGTTGGATGTGAGTAAGAACACGGAACTGGAAAAGCTGGAATGCTGCGATATAGATGAACTTACTGCTTTGGATGTCAGCAAAAACACAAAGCTGACTTATTTGGACTGCTCTGGCTCTTCGATCAGCTCTTTGGACGTGAGTGAAAATATACGGCTGACCAAGCTGGTCTGCCACTCTAATCCTCTCAATTCGTTGGATGTGAGTAAAAACACGGCTTTGTCCGAACTTTTATGTAACAAGATCGGGCTGAAATCTTTAGATGTGAGCAGTAACGCAGACTTGCAAGAGTTGTATTGCAACGGCAACAGCCTCACTTCGTTGGATGTGAGTAAGAACCCAGCATTGATTGTCTTGTCTTGCAGCGAAAATTTCCTCCCTTCTTTAGATGTGAGTGGTAATAAGAAGATGACTTATTTGGATTGCAGGGACAACAAAGAGTTGAGCTCTCTGAAGATTCCCAACAGTATAAATAATGCACTGTTCAGCCTCAATTGTAAGCTGGACGCAGAGACACTGGACGAAATATTCAAAACTCTTCCCGATGTAACAGGGCAAAGCATTGGCGATAAGAAGGTCTTTGTTGCAGGAAATCCCGGAGCGGACGCCTGTCATCCCGAAATAGCCACCCAAAAAGGATGGAAAGTGGATGTCGTGGGGCTTCCTCTTATCAATAGCATGGTGCTGACGACAGAGAAAGCGGTCGGAGAAAAGATCAATCTTAGCATAGATGCAGATGACGCGGACCGCCCGGAAGTCTGGATAGACCTGAACAACAACAAGAAAAAAGATGCGGGTGAGAGCGTAACCCAATTTGGCAAACACCAAGAGTACACGCTTGGAGCCAAGACCATTACCATATATGGAAAGGTAACCACGCTGCGGTGCGAGAAAAATGGCCTCACGGCACTGGATGCGAGCAAGAACATTGCTTTGAAAGACTTGAACTGTAGGGAGAATAAACTCTTGATATTGGATGTAAGTAAGAACCCGGCTCTCGTCCGGCTCTCTTGCAATAATAATCTTCTCAATGCACTGGATGTGAGCGAGAACGTTGCTTTGAAGTATCTGTATTGCGGTAACAATAAGATCTCCCGTTTAGACTTGAGCAACAATAAGAATCTGACCTATCTGGAGAGCCGTGATAACAAAGAGTTGACACATCTGGAAGTTCCCGGCACCCTAAACTATGGCTTGGTTCTTTCCAATTGTAAGCTGAGTGAAAGCGTATTGGACGAGATCTTCCGGACACTTCCCGATGTGAGAGGACTCACCGGCAACCAGCAGATCCTTATTGCAGGCAATCCCGGAGCGGCTGCTTGTCATCCCGATATTGCAACATATAAGGGATGGAAAGTGGATGTCGCGGGGCTTCCTTCTCCTTGGGAGATGGTTCTGACGACAGAGAAACCGGTCGGCTCCAAGATCACACTTCTGTTGGATGCGGATGCGCCGGATCGTCCGGATGTCTGGATAGACCTGAATGATAACGATGTTAAAGACGCAGGCGAGGCAGTAACCGTATTTGGAAGATTCCAAGAGTACACCCTCCGTTTCTCTGACTTCACCATATATGGAAAGGTAACCGCCCTCAACTGCAGTAATCAAGAAATCATCGACTTGGATGTGAGCGACAACCCGGCTTTGAGATATTTGGGCTGCTATAATAATAAGCTCACGGACTTGGATGTGAGCGACAACACGGGACTGAAGGAGTTGTACTGCCAGGGCAACCGGATAGAAACATTGGATGTGAGCCACAACACGGCTTTGGAAGGGTTGGGCTGCTATAATAATAAGCTCACCTCCTTGAATGTGAGCTACAATACGGCACTGAAGGGGTTGTACTGCCACGGCAACCGGATAGAAACATTGGATGTGAGCAAGAACACGGCTTTGGAAAGGTTGCAGTGCCACGACAATCTCCTCACCTCCTTGGATGTGAGCTACAACCCGGCTTTGGAAATATTGAAGTGCAACAATAATAAGCTCACCTCCTTGAATGTGAGAGACAATACGGCACTGAAGGAGTTGTACTGCTACGGCAACCGGATAGAAACATTGGATGTGAGCAAGAACACGGATTTGACGGATCTCCACTGCGACAGGAATAAGCTTACAACCTTGGATGTGAGCAAGAATATCATGTTGCTAGCGCTGATGTGCTACGAAAATCAGCTCACCTCTTTGGATGTGAGCAAAAACACGGATTTGATAGTGCTTTACTGCGACAGGAACAACCTCACCTCCCTGGATTTGAGCAATAACATCTTGTTGACGGAGTTGAACTGCTTCAAGAATCAGCTCGTCGCGCTGGATGTGAGCAAGAACACGGCTTTGGAACATCTGGACTGCTACGTAAACAACCTCACCTCCCTGGATTTGAGCAACAACAAGAATCTGACCGTCTTCGGCTGCGACAACAACAAGGATCTGAGCTCTTTGAAGATCTCCGGCAGCATAAACGATATGTTGTATTGCCGCAACTGTAAGCTGAGTGCCGAGACACTGAACGAGATATTCCGAACGCTTCCCGATGTAACCGGGGTGGTGGGAGGCGAGAAGACCATCTACATCCACGGCAATCCGGGCACGGATGAGTGCGACAAGAAGATAGCCACGGACAAGGGCTGGACGGTATCTCTTGACCCCGTTCCATAATCTCTGCTCCTGAGGAAACAGACAGACGCAGGCAGCGCCGGTACGATGATAAGTGCCGGCGCTGCTTTTTTATGTCGAAACGGAAGAGGAACAGCAGGGTAGAAGAGCAAGCGGAGCGGGATACTTTCCCGGGGGCTGTAAGTGCTTCATAATAAGTGTTTTCGGAGGCGGAAAGAATTCTTTGCGGAAAGCGTCAAAATTTCTTGGCCAAGAAAAATTTTTTTCTTGGCCAAGAAAATAATTTTTTGTGGCCAAGAAAAAATATTTTTGTGGCCAAGGAAAAAAAATTGCGTGGCCAAGGAAAAAAAATTGCGTGGCCAAGGGGAAAAATTTTCGTGGCCAAGGGGAAAAATTTTTGTGGCCAAGGGGAAAAATTTTTGTGGCCAAGGGGGAAATTTTTTGTGGCTAAGAGGAAAATTTTTTGTGGCCAAGGGGAAAAATTTTTGTGGCTAAGAGGAAAATTTTTTGTGGCCAAGGGGGAAATTTTTTGTGGCTAAGAGGAAAAATTTTTGTGAGTAAGGGGGGAATTTTTTGTGGCCAAGGGGGAAATATTACGTGGCCAAGGAAAAAAAATTGCGTGGCCAAGGGGGGAATTTTTTGTGGCCAAGGGGGAAATTTTTTGTGGCCAAGGGGAAAAATTTTTGTGGCCAAGGGGAAAAATTTTTGTGGCCAAGGGGAAAAATTTTTGTGGATAACCCTTAGGAGAGATGAAAATAAGGAGAGAAAAAGCTGAGGATGGAGGAGGAGAAGATGGACTTTAATCCGGCTTAATTCCCAATGGATAGCTGCTCCAAGATTTCCCGGTATCTATCGGAAGATATACGGGGAGTGGAGGGGATTGTCGGGGCGTCGATCCATCTTTTTTCTATCTCGAAGTAGTCCGGTGCTTCGGTTCGGATGCCTTCAGCTTGCCATACAGACCATTCTTCTCCCCAAAGTTGCTGACATTGCACCGGAGAAACGGAGTGTCTTCGTAGCCCTTTCTTCTCTCCCAATTGTCGGTGTTTTCCCCGAACAGCTCGATCACAAGCTCATGCCGTTTGTCAAGACCCTGCAAGAGCTTTGTGCCGGGATTCTCTCCCCACCTTTGCAGCACCCAACAGCTCTGCGGAAAGGCTTGCATCATCTCCTTTTGGATGGCGGACGAAGCAAGGGCAACATCTACTCCGGAGCTATTCCCTCCCTCATGGAATGGATCTCCTCCAAAGTGTCTGAGATCATTACCATACAGCCGCTTCATCTCCTGGTAATAGATCTGCGCCACTCTTTTGAAGTTCGGATCCGTGGGAAGTAAAAAGTCGGGGCGTTGAAATCCTCCTGCCCCTCTGCCTTGAGGGATGATGCCGGCAGAGAGTTTATCCTTGAGCGTCGTAGGCACCATGCCATAGAAGCCTTGCATGACCGGCTCGATACCCAACTCTCTCATCCGTTCGAGAATCTTCTGTTGCAACTCCTTCTGCTGCTCTATCAGAGTATCGCTTACGGGACCTCCCCAGCCCTCCAAGTTGCCCATCAGCCACCAGACACCAAACACAGGATGCGCAATGAAGTCTTTAATCTCCTCCTTATAGAGAATAAAGTTTATTTTTGCGGAGAAGATAAAAACGAAAGACTTATGAACAAGAAATATCTCGTTGGTTCGCTTTTTCTAAGCTTTCCCTTGGCGATGTGGGGACAGAGCAAAGATCGTCCCAATGTGCTGATCATATATGCCGATGACCTTGGCTACGGAGACCTGGGCTGTTATGGAGCTAAAGGCGTGGAGACGCCCAATATCGACAAGCTGGCAGAGGAAGGAGTCCGGTTCACCAACGCCTATGCCATGGCTGCGACGAGTACGCCGAGCCGATATGGTATGCTCACGGGAGAGTATGCGTGGCGGAAGCCCGGGACGGATGTTGCGGCGGGTGATGCAGGAATGATCATCAAGCCGGAGCAGTTTACCCTCTCCGATCTTTTCAAGCAGGCGGGCTATGCCACGGCAGCCATCGGGAAGTGGCACCTTGGTCTTGGGCCGGAGACAGGCAAGCAGGACTGGAACAAGCCTCTTACGATGGGACTGAAAGACTTGGGATTCGACTACCACTACATCATGGCTGCCACTGCAGACCGCACTCCTTGCGTCTTCATCGAACAAGACACCGTCGCCAACTACGATCCGTCTGCTCCCATCGAAGTGAGCTATCTGCGACCATTCCTGGGAGAATCTCTGGGACGGACACATCCGGAGCTCCTTCAACTGCGCTCTTCTCACGGGCACGACATGGCGATCGTGAACGGCATTGGCCGCATCGGTTACAGTCGGGGAGGAGGTCGTGCGTTGTGGAAAGATGAGAACATCGCGGACAGCATCACTGCGAAAGCCGTGCAGTTCATCCGCGAACACAAGGACCAACCCTTCTTCATGTACTATGCCACGAACGATGTCCACGTCCCCCGCTTTCCGCATCCTCGCTTCCGGGGAAAGAGCAGCATGGGACTGAGGGGAGACGCCATCGTACAGTTCGACTGGGCTGTGGGCGAACTCCTTCGCACCCTTGACGAGCTCGGCATCAGAGACAATACCATCATCCTCATCTCCAGCGACAACGGGGCTGTCGTTGATGACGGCTACGAGGACAGAGCCGAAGAGCTTCTTGGAGAACACCGCCCGTCGGGAGGTCTGCGCGGATTCAAGTACAGTGCATTCGAGGGCGGCACTCGCGTCCCGGCGATTCTCTCTTGGCGCAGAGGGCAGCAGGGCAAAGGCACCTCCGACCGTGTCGTGAGTCAGGCGGACTGGCTGGCGAGCTTTGCCCACCTCCTCGACATCACGCTCTCGTCCGGTGCCGCTTCCGATAGTCGCCCGGCGCTCTCCGCATGGCTTGGTCGGCACGATGCTCCGCACCGCTCTCATGTGATCGGGCAGGCTGCCAACAAGACCCTATCCGTCCGCACACCGGAGTGGAAATACATAGAGCCGTCCAACGGAGCACCCATGATCACGTGGGGACCGAAGATCGAGACCGGTTACCTCCCCCGTCCGCAGCTCTATCACCTCCCATCCGATCCGGAAGAACGACACAACGTTGCCGACAAGCACCCCGACATCGTCCGTCGGATGCAAGCAATCCTTCAGAAAGAACGCAATCCCTAAAGCCTCCGGCTGTTTGGAAAAAAGGGGAAGAGGCTCACCGATCATGGCGAGTCTCTTCCCCTTTTTTTGTTTAGAAGTAAATGAAAAATTAACTTCCGGAATTAGACATATTGCTTATTGATGGGGCAATTTTACCCCTAAATATCAAGCAGAGGATCGTATTGAAAATTCGGACATCGGAGTAGAAATGTACTACTTCTCCAAAGGTTCTGATGCTGTTATTTGATCTGTCCAAAAAGGTTTGTTGAGATAATGGATATTAGAAGACTGCCAAACCCATCCGAAAAGGACTATCTGCGTCTCGACAGATACAAGCAGAGGTACGTATATCTTAGACAAAGAGAGCCGTGATCTTATTTTTGTGCATAAAAAGGGAGTATATCGCATGAGTCGTGAATTGTCAAAATGATACTTCCGACACCTAAAAGCCGAACTCAAAAGTACTTGGGACAAAATTATCTTCCTTGCATGGAACAAACGAACTAACCTTCCGTTTTGCAATTAGCTATTTAAGCGCAAGATCTGCACCTAAAGATAATCATCTACCTTGCTTGATACGGATAGTAATGGGAATTACAGCTGAAAAATGAGCTATGCCCGATAGCCCATACACATATCGTCTTTGTTCTTTGGAGGGGCTTGCCTCCGTAGTAGTATTGCTGGGCTGCGAGCCGTGGCGAGCAAGGAAGAGCAATTCCTCTCCAGTCATCTGCCATACGGGCTTGCCCAAAAGTTCTTCTAAAATCATACTTCATTGCAGTTGAGTTGTGAATACTTTTGCCCTTGCGCATCGGGATATCAGTCAGCTCTGACACTGCAAAAGTATGGGCTAATTTACTGTTTGTAAAAGGGTAAGTGATTCTCGGTAAATGCAAGGAAAAAGTGGAAAGTCAAAATCTCTCATAGCCTCACCCACAACACTCATTTTCACACGAAAAGAGGCTCGCAGAGTATCACTACCCCGAGCCTCTCGCTCTATATCGCCCCCCCCTAGCCCTACTTTGGTTTTTTCAGTGTTAAATAGGGAAATCCCCTCGCTCCTCTGCTCGGTTATTCATATCCTTGTAAAATAAGTTTTGTTATTCAAATAAAGTATATGGCAAACAAAAACCTCAAAGAGGCTAAAGCTGCTAAGAATGATGAATTCTATACGCAGTATCACGATATAGAGGCTGAAATGAATGCCTACATAGAATATAGTGCGGAAGTATTCCGAGGCAGGACGGTATTGCTCCCCTGTGATGATCCCGAATGGAGCAACTTCACACGTTTCTTCGTGGCTAAGTTTGACGAATTGGGACTAAAGAAACTGATTAGTACGAGCTTAGCACAAGAGAGCAAGAACTATAAATCTGATTGGCAACCCTCCCTATTCGAGACAGAAGATCCTCGATACAATGCGGAGAAGTCGGCTATTTGTGGGAAAATTTTCACCCTCACTCATGACACTAATTATAACGGTAAGATTGATATAGATGACTTGGAATGGGAGTATCTCGAGGGTACAGGGGATTTCCGTAGTACAGAAGTAACAGCTCTGCGAGATGAAGCCGACATCATTGTGACGAATCCACCATTTTCGTTCTTTCGTGAGTTCTTAGCTTGGATTATGGAGGGAGGTAAACAGTTTGCTGTCATTGGTAATATGAATGCGATTACCTACAAGGAAGTATTCCCTCTAATTAAAGAGAATAAAATCTGGCTGGGGGCGACAGGGAATGGGAAAGATATGGTATTTGGAGTTCCTAAAGGTGCTAAAGTTGATGAAAAGGATAAGCAAAAGGCAGCTCGCTTAGGATATATTGGAGACTATACAAGATTAGGTAATTCTTGTTGGTATTCCAACCTTGAGCATGGTCGTCGTCACCAACCTTTGGCTCTTATGACAATGGAGGATAATCTGCGATACAACAAGAAAATGAAGAATAAGGAGGCTTACGATCGATACGACAACTATGATGCTATTGAGGTGCCTTTTACCGATACAATCCCTTCGGATTATGAAGGCGTTATGGGTGTTCCAATATCTTTTCTTGATAAGTACTGCCCGGAGCAATTTGAAATCTTAGGTATAGACCGATATATAGAGGACAATCCTATTCCAGGTAAACGATGTAGTATCAATAATAAAGAAGTCTATGCGCGAATACTCATTAAGTTCTTGCTCTAATAAAAATACGTTTGTATACTCTCTGAGCTTGAATAAGAGGCTGTGTTATACCGCTATTGCTATACCAAAGTCCGTTAGAAAGCCCTTTACCTTCGCTTTCACTACACCCTAAGATTTCAACTAAGTAGCATAAATGCAAATACAATAAATGAAAACAGAACTACATACCGAATGGACTGTAGCCGACATTTGCAAAGGCTTTGTTTACAATGAACTTGAGGGCAAAGGTCTTTTCGGCTTAGACGGCAAGCTTACGATACAGCCAGAGTATCAACGGCACTACATCTACAACGATGGCAAAAAAGATGTTGCAGTCATTAAGTCTATTCTAAGTAGCTACCCCTTGGGTTTGATTTACTTCAATCTTACGCCCGAGGGTCAGTATGAGGTGTTAGACGGACAGCAACGGATTACCTCTATCGGGCGTTTTGTTACGGGGAAGTTTGCTATTCAGGATTCCAATGGTAATGTTCAATACCTCTCTGGCTTACCTGCGGAGCAGCAACAGCTCATATTAAACTCAAAGCTTTTGGTGTATGTCTGTCAGGGTGAAGAACGAGAGGTTAAAGAATGGTTCAGAACCATCAATATCACAGGTGTACCGCTCAACGAACAGGAGCTACTCAATGCTATCTACTCAGGGGCATTTGTCAACGCAGCGAAACGAGTTTTTAGCAACTCGCAGAATGCTGAGGTACACAAGTGGAGCCACTATACAAGGGCAATGTCAAGCGACAAGATTATCTCAGGATAGCCCTCGAATGGGTGAGCACAAGCCTGCATAAAACTATCGATGCTTATATGAGTATGCACCGGCACGATGTAGAGATTACAGAGTTGGAGCATTACTTCCGCTCAGTAATCGATTGGGTTGCTACTACCTTCACGATGACAGACAAAGAGATGTGTGAGATAGAGTGGGGACGCCTCTACGAAACATACCACACGAAGCCCTATAGTATAGACCATATCACTGCACGCGTCATCGCACTCCGCCAAGACGAATCTATTAGATGTCCTCGCAATATCTATGAATATGTACTGGGCAGAGAGCAGCATACCCATCTCTTGGATGTACGCATCTTTGACGAAAAGGACAAGAAAGTGGCCTATAAGCGACAGACGGAACGAGCTGAGAAAGAGGAAAAAATAGAATTGTCCTCTGTGTGCCATTGGGGGGAATGCCAACAAAACACGTATTTACAAACTCACAGAGATGGATGCCGACCATGTGAGAGCATGGAGCAAAGGCGGCAGCACAACTCTTGCCAATTGCGAAATGCTCTGCAGGACGCACAACAGATCCAAAGGAAATAAATAAACAGTTTCTCATCTCGTACATATCTGGTAGATTATATAAACCTATCAACAATAAAAAATGTACAAGATGAAAACAACATTTGCAAGAGTGGCACAACTATGGAGTCAGGCGAAGCAGCCCATCGTGAAGTATTCTACTATGTGCGCCTATCGCCTTACCCTTCGTTCGCATTTGTTGCCCCGATTTGGGGCTATGACTCAGATTGCAGAGGCCGATGTCCAAGATTTTATTATTGATAAGATAAATAAAGGCCTCTCCAAGAAAACCGTTCGAGATATCATTGCCGTACTTAGGGCTATTATTAAGTATGGAGCAAGACAGAAACTATTTGAGTCGGAGAATTGGCAACTAAGCTACCCAACAATAGAGAAAGGTAGTAAGTTGCCTGTGATGTCAGTTAAGCATCAACGCAGGCTTATGACTTATCTCATTGAGCAGCCAGACTCCAAGAATATAGGGATACTGCTCTCGATTTGTACGGGTATGCGTATCGGGGAGGTGTGCGCATTAGAGTGGTCTTGTGTAGATTTGTCTCATCGAATCCTCCGTATACGGCAAACAGTGGCACGCGTATACGATTGCGAAAAAGGGGCTACCGAGCAAGTTTTTACACTCCGAAAACAAAGCATTCGTTTCGAGAGATCCCTATGAGCAGACATCTGTTTGAGGCTTTGTGTATCGTGAAGAAATCATCCGTTTCGCCCTTTGTTGTTGGTTCGTCTATCAAAGCAATAGACCCTCGCACCTATCGAGATTATTTTGCCCGAGTACTCAAGCACCTACAGATTCCACCGATTGTTTTTCATGGGCTCAGACATACATTTGCAACACGCTGCATAGAAAGTCTGTGCGACTATAAAACTGTCAGTACTATTCTCGGACACTCCAATGTATCAACGACACTTAATCTGTATGTACACCCCAACCTGCAACAAAAGAAATATTGCATTGAGAAGATGAGTCGGTTCCTTGAGCTGAAATAACAAATGATCTCAGCATAAGGAATGACAACTTACCAGTATTTCTTGTAAGTTGCTTTTACAGGTGCATATCGCATAACACTAAACAAAATCTCTACCCAAGATTTACAGTCTTGGGTGGAGATTTTTTACCTCTAAGTTTTTGGATGTGAAAAAGGGTGTAAACCGCATACTCTTGCTGATTTACACCCTTATTGCGGAGAGAGAGGTTTGTGAGCAAACACCTCTCAAATCGTTGTATATCAATTATCTACCAAGACATTATAGCATTTTTGTAGCAGTTATTTGACTGCTGGTTGACTAGCGCTCTGACAACCTAATGACCTTTTTTGAGCATCATTTTTCTGGGTGCGAAGTTATAGAAAAACGTACACACTTCCAAATCGTTGTTCCTTAAACAGTTAGATTTTTTATTGCTACATTGCCCAGTGCACGGTGCAAGTCCCTCTATATAAGGGGACTTGCACCGTGCACTGGAGTTCTTGGCAAAACCTCATATTTCTGATTTTAATCCTGATAAAACTATAACTTTATCCTTGGTGAAGGTCTTTTATGTATTCTGTTTACATCAAACCCAAGGAGAAAGGATTAGAACAGAGTTGCAGATAACCACTTTACAATCCAATCAACACACAAGATAATACGGTATTTTGGATATGCCCCGGTGCATACGCTACTAATATCAATTTGCATCTGATGCAAGACGATTTGCATTGGGTGCAAGAACTTGTATGTAGCGAGTTGTTCTTGCCAAGATGCCAGAATAACTTTAAGGATATGAAAAAGTTAGTAGATTTTCTTCGAGAAGCAAGACTAGAAAAGAACTACAAACAGGACTATGTAGCTGGAAAGTTGGGTGTTACAGGTAGTACTATTTCTCGTTGGGAGAGTGGTGAAACAGAGTTAACACTACAGCAAGTATCAGACTATGCTCAAGTTTTGAACATTAAGATCAAAGACCTGTTTGCATTCCTTGCAAATGAAGGGAACAAAGCCCCCATTGCAGAAGTTCATCTCATAGTTTTCACGAATGAATCCTATGAAGCTATTATGCGAGCTATAAGCGAACTGAGAACGGATGTCTCTATTACAAGTAAAGTAAACATTTGAACAAATGGATCTGATTGCCATAGAAAGTCAAGCCTTTCAGGACTTGGTAGATAAACTCAATAGAATTGAGCAGTATGTTGAAAGAACAAGTCATTTATTACAAGATATTGATGATGAGTTGGAGATGTCAACCGAGGATCTTGTCGAAACATTAATGATTTCCGAGTCGACCTTATATCGGTGGCGCAAGAAGCAACTCATACGCTACCGATATACTGAGAGCGGAGATGTTAGATATTTTTTTAAGTCTATTCTTATTGCTGTAAAGAGTAATCGATTACGTGTCTCGGGGATGCGTAATGAAGACCTGATAGGGCGTCTAAATCGCTTCAAAGACAATCTTATTAGAAACTCATGCTTAAACCGTAAGAATGACGATTGATAAAAACGAGATTCTCGCCCTAACACAGGGAGGTCTAAATGTGTTTGCTCATTATCTGGGCTTCGAGATAAATCTGCATCGTAACTTTCGTAGCCCTTTTTATGAGGATAAGCGAGCCTCCTGTCATATTTACTATGACAAAAAGAGTTACTCCTACAAGTTTTACGACCATGGAGATCCAACTTATTCGGGGGATTGTTTCTGGTTTGTTGCAACTTTACTGGGATTGAACCTTAAAAGCGATTTCCCAGAAGTGATTGATACCATCATACAAGGACTAGGGTTGCATTCCCTGTACAATGGTAAGCTTAGTAATACTTTTTCTGCTTATGGAAAGATGACACCAGAACCTCAAAACGGTAAAAAAGTTTCCCTTTTGAACACACGCCCTTATGACTTTGAGATACAAGTTTTCGATGATACCTTGCTAAACTTTTGGGCACATTATGGTATCTATGAAGATACGCTTCAACGTTTTCGGGTCAGAAGCCTCAAGCGTTATGAAAGTGTCTCGTCCGAAGGGAAAAGATTTGAACTTCATAGTTTTCCGACAGAGCCGATATTTGCCTATATCGGGAATGGCTATGTGAAAATCTATCGACCTCATAGTCCAAAAATTAGATTTTTGTATGGAGGACGAATGCCAAACATTTATTGTTTTGGTATGGAACAACTCCCATGAAAAGGAGATATGCTCTTTATCACGGGAGGGGAGAAGGATGTACTTGCATTGTCTGCCCATGGATTTCATGCCATCTGTTTTAACAGTGAGACGGCTCAAATTCCCGAAAATGTGATAGAGGGTTTGAGCCTGAGATTTCGTCATATCATACTGTTATATGATGACGATGAGACGGGGAATCGTGAAGCAGACCGTCAAGTAGAACAACTATCCAAATATAAAGTACTTCAACTCCGTCTTCCGCTTAGTGGAACAAAAACAGAGAAAGATATATCTGACTACTTTGCTTTGGGGAACGGACGTGATGAGTTTCGAGGGCTACTATCCAAAATGTTTTTGGATGTATATAGCCAAACAATAATGATGCTACGTTCCTGTGAAATAGATTATGAGAACCCTCCAGACGTTTCTAAATCTGTAGTTTCTGTTAATGGAGTACCTCTTGGATCTCAAGACAATCTTTTTTGTATTACAGGAGGAGAGGGCACTGGTAAAAGTAATTATATCTCAGCAATTCTATCGGGAACACTTGGGGTAGAACGTTTAGAAACTGAAAAAAACTCGGGGCTGGAGGTTACTCCCAATCCTAAGAGATTAGCTGTGTTACATTATGACACAGAGCAATCAGAAGCTCAACTGCATAAGAATTTAGGCAAGACCCTACGTCGAGCCTCTTTAGCTACTGTCCCCGAATTTTATCATTCATTGTATCTAGCCTCGCTCTCTCGTAAAGACCGTCTTAAATTAATCCGTGAGAGTATGGATCCATTTCATCATAAACATGCAGGGATTTATCTTGTCGTAATTGATGGAATTGCCGATCTGATACGCTCAGCCAATGATGAAAGCGAAAGTATTGCTATTATCGATGAACTCTACGGTTTAGCGGGGATTTATAACACCTGCATCATCTGTGTACTTCACTTTGTACCTAATGGGATTAAGCTTCGTGGACATATCGGTTCAGAATTGCAACGTAAAGCAGCCGGAATTCTGTCTATCGAGAGGAACGAAAATCCCGAATATTCAGTAGTAAAGGCGTTAAGAGTACGAGATAGAAGCCCATTGGATGTGCCAATGATGCTTTTGGGCTGGAGTAAAGAGTTGAATATGCACGTTTATCGAGGAGAGAAATCCAGGGAAGATAAGGATAAACGCAAGACCGAAGAGTTGGTAGCGGTTATCCGAGAAGCCTTCGGGCTAAACACTAGGCTCTCGTATCAAGAACTCTGTGAGGTGTTGATGCGGGAAATGGAGATCAAAGACCGCACGGCTAAGAAGTACATCGCCTATATGCGTGAGCAGGGTGTCTTGACACAGGACACTAACGGCAACTATCAAAAGGGGGAGAGATGTCGTACATAGAAGAGAATAAGTCAGAAAATCAGCAAGCGAATAGGGTTAAACTCCTTTTTGAGCATATGCTCTCTATGGAGGAGAAGATCGATGAACTACTCGTACTCAAAGACCAGCTGCTTGATACTACAGTTCGTCCACCACTCAATTCTGAATATCTCGACATCATTGAGGTGGCGAAGCTTTTGCGTGTGGAACAAAAGACCATCTACAACCGGGTTTGGGAGGGAAAAATTCCGTATCTCAAAGCCAACGGTCGATTGCTCTCTAAGCGAGATGAGATTGATGAGATGCTTGTAAAGGAGAAGTAGGGTAATGTCGATTGAGGTATAGAAAAGAGTTGGATTCTATTGTTGTTACAATATCGCTTTTGATGTATTGAATGCAAGGAATTCAACTTGAAACTACTTTTTTCGTTCAATCTGCACGATTTCCATATTTTGATTGCATAAACAATTCATATTTACTACCTTTGCATAGTAACAAAAGTGTAGTAAAATATGATCGCATCATTTACAGTTCGAAACTACCTCTCCTTCCGGCAGCCTGTAACATTTAGTTTTGAGCCTACGAGCGACAGTTTTATGTCGGATGAATATCTGATTGAAATTAAGGAGGGGGTACGCCTACTCAAAATCGGGATTATATATGGGGCAAATGCTTCTGGTAAAACAAATTTAATCTCAGCATTGGATACCTTGAGGGCCATAATGTGCCTACCCATAGAGGATAAAACTAAGGATGTTGGGGTTGTTCCCTTCTTGCTGGACGAGGAATCCCGACAGGGGAAAACAGAGTTTGAGTTATCCTTTTATATAAATAAGGAGAAATACCTGTTACAACTGACGGCTGATAGTAAGCGAATCTACCAAGAGAAGTTATTTTTCTATCCATCAAGTCGGGCTGCTGTTTTATACGAAAGGAATTACAATCCAGAGTTGGATTTAGTAGAAATCAATTGGGGTAGCTATCTAAAACTCAGCAAAAAAAGCTATATGGCAATTGAGGGTAACACCATCGCCAATATGTCTGTTATAGCAGCTTGGAGTAAGAGTAATGTAGAAACTTCACGTCTGAATGATGTATATCTTTTCTTCTCTGAACAAATGTTTTTACCTGTAACAGCTACATTATCATTAGCCGCATATGTAAGAGAAACTCTTAGGAATGATGTCAAAGGGACTGTGAAAGATTTTGCTAAGAAGTTTCTTCAGACCTCAGATTTTAATATCTCTGATATTGATATAGAAGATGAGGAAGTGCAACTTAATGAAGAGGTACGCACGCTTTTGTCCTCACTACCTGTTCCGGAGAATGCTAAGTTTGACTGGCTAAAAGATGGAATCATTCGCAAAGAGCAATTTGTCTTTACACATCAAACTTCCCAAGGTAAATATCGACTACCAGAAACTATGGAGTCTGCAGGAACCTTTCAGATATTAATGCTTTCAGTTCTTCTATATAAGGTACTCCACCAAGCTAGCATTATCATCATTGATGAGATAGAGGCTAGTTTGCATTATGAACTCTTGTCTTATTTTGTTAGGACATTCATTGCTAGCTGTGAGATGCCATCTCAGTTACTCTTTACTACTCATGATCTCAATCTTCTCAATGAGGAATTCGTTCGAAGAGATACGATTTGGTTTGCAGAAAAGGGTGCTGATGGGGGAAGTATGCTTACTCGCTTATCGGCATACGGTTTGCACAAGACGGCATCACCTTACAATGCTTATAGACAAAACAAGTTAGCATCATTGCCTTTTCTAGGTTCTCATTATATCGACATAAATGGTGACTAAGCTATGGAAAAGAAAAGTGTTGCAATTATAGGAGAGGGAGAAACAGAATGGTTCTACTTGGAGTCGCTTCGTATAGCAAAGCGTTACCCATTTCAAATGAAGCCAACTTTCCCTAAGCATTCAGATTGGCGATATATCTTTCAGCAGGCTCAATCCTGTTTGTCTGAAGGCTATGACATTGTGATCTGCCTTGTTGATATGGACGTCATATACAACAAACCAGCAGAAAAGCCTCTGTATGATAACAAGAAGGCTGATCTTCAGAAGGCTGGGATAATCGTTATTGAGACCAATCCTTGTACAGAGTTCTGGTTCCTACTTCATTTTTTACCTTCTCTATCGACTAAAGCCTATCAAACATACGAGGAGTTGGAGAAAGAGTTGAGGAAATATCTTGCTGGTTATGAAAAAACCAAGAAGTTTTTCAAAAAGAATCCACTATATCCTTACCTGATAAAGTATGGAGATTTGTCCCGAGCTACCAAATATGCAACACAGCTACTGAAAATAGCTCAACAGACTCCCGAGGATTTACACTCGTACACTCAGATTCATGAATTGCTAAGGTTATTAGAAAAATTGGGGTAAAGAAATAGCTTCAATAATGGAAATTTAGAAGCAAAAAAGCGTCAAGTAAACATATTTTACTTGACGCTTTTTCTATCTCCACTTGGGTTTAGGGATTACTACACTACTCATGATGCCTCGGGCTTCAGATTCGCTCTTAGGAGCGTGCTCAGAGGACTGCGGCGTTGTCATGTGTTGGAGCAAAGTGTGAGTGGGTTCTTGCGTTGCCCCTTGAGAGGGTCGCGTTTTGTACTCCTCCTTGTCCTTGCCCCTTCTTCTCTCCATCTTTAATTTCTTCCTCCTCAGGCTCGGGCGGAACAAGCTCTAAGGCAATTTTTCTCTCTAGTTCTGCCGCCTGCCCCTTAAGCGAGCGTAACTCGTCCTCTTTTTCCCACGATCCATTGGCAATCGTAGTGTACACCCCAATATCTGCCGTCGCCTTGGCAAGTTCTTTCTCATGTATTTCAATGACCTTAGGGATGCGCTCAAGGGCATTGACAAAGTTGGCACAAGCGAATTTGGGATCGCTAGCGAGCTTACCATTGTTATAGGTGTAGTAGATACCCTCCTGCTCTTTGACAAAAAATTGATTGGACGACATCTGAAAGAGGTCTTTCATGGAGCTTTCTGTTTTTACCGTGATAGAGAAACCGTAAGTCTCTCCGATTTTGTGGTGTTCACCATTGGTGCGGGCTTTCTCTTCAATTTCCTGCAATCGCGCCGCCATAACCTTAATATCTGCACTTTCATCTATCCCTTTAAGCATAAGCTTATTGATAGCCTTCCCCTCCGTATCCCGCTCTACCCGGCTTTCAAAGAGAGTAAGGTCTGCCTTAGCCTCTTGGATACGCCGACTGTGATATTCTACCGAGTGCTGTATTTTGGCGAGTTTTCCACCAGCTGCATCACGCTCTTTGAGGAAGGTTTTACGTTCCGACTCCAAGGCTGTAATCTTTTTATCAAGTTTTGCCTTTTCCAGCAGGTCTGTATTGCCGGAAAGTACAGCCACATATTCCGAGAAGTTCATACCGCTATCCTCGTCCATACTTTCTTCCTCGATTGTACGAGAGCCGAGCGTATTTGTCTTGAACTGTGGTGTACTGAAAAAAGTTGACAGTAGAGGAGGAGAAAAAACAAGAAACTATGTCCAAACATTTCAGTATTCTGGAACGCCTCCATATTTTGGAAGAGTACCTCGGTTCAGATCTCAGCAAGTACGCCATTGAAAAGAAATACGGTTTGAACAGGGGGAGTATTTACTATTGGCTTCGTAAATTTGGGTTATCAGACAAACCCAAAGCAGAAGTTATGAAAACCCCGACATCTGACAATCCGCTCAGTATGAGTGAACAAGAAGAGTTGAAGCGTCTTCGAAAGGAGAACCGTCAGCTCAAAGCAAGACTCAAACACGAGGAACTCGGTCATAAAGCCTACAAGTTACTCGTTGAATTCGCGGAAGAAACCTACGGCATCGAGATCAGAAAAAACTCCGAAGCCAAGTAGTTCAGCGTTTGTCAGAGGACAATCGACCTCATCATCCGGTCTCCCCCCCCTCTGCGAACTGCTTGGCTTCAGCCGTCAGGCCTACTATAAACGCAACTTCAACACGCCAAGTCTCTACGAAACAGACGTTCTGGAGACAAGTCTGGTCTTCTATTGTCGGTATCTGCGCAGGAGAGAACACCTCCCCAAGGCCGGCTTCAGGGAGTTGTACCTGTTGTGCAAACAACACTTCGGGGAAAAGTTCGTCATCAGCCGAGACCGCTTCTGCGACTTGCTCCGTGCCAACAACTTAATGTTACGTAAACGACGTTATCGCCCCCGTACCACCAACTCCAACCATCACTTCCATAAGTACGATGATTTATTCAACACAGAACCCAAATACGAGCCCAAGAAACCGGGCGATCTCCTCGTGGCAGACATCACCTACATCACCTATCGTGGAGGCTTCGCCTACCTATCCCTCCTTACAGACGCATACAGCCGTTGTATCGTGGGGGCACTGCCTGCACCCTACACTTGAAGTGGAGGGCTGTCTCACGGCGCTCGAACAAACCTTTGACTTCTACAAAAGGCATAAAGTAGACATCCTCCACACGATCCACCATCGCGATCGAGGCGTACAGTATGCCTCCACCCGGTACACGCAACTTCTTACCGAGCGGGGATGTCGCATCAGCATGACCCGTACGGGAGATCCGCTTCATAACGCTTTGGCTGAAAGGATAAACAACACACTGAAGAACTCATGGTACATCTCCTCCGAGGATCAAACATTCGAGGAAGCAGCACAAGCCATCCGGATGTACAACGAAGTCCGCCCCCATCAAGCCATCGGTGGACGCACGCCAATGCAACTGCTACAAAAAGGTGCTCAAAATCTCCTTGTGGCCTGCCAAGAAGACTCTTGGCGCATTTCTCCCAAGTTCTACGCAAGGATGAATTCCGAACAAAGAGCTAAATTTGCATCGTGTCAACGTTTATCCCCCTTACCTAAGGACAGTGTAAACCCACCTCATAAAATCTATTGTGTAAACCAAGTGTAAAACTATCCTCCTCTACTGTCAACTTTTTTCAGTACACCACAAGCTGATTGATGAAGAGCTGTTTGTTGTGTAACAGATTGAATTTGTAGCTGTCGAGTGAACGCTCGACGGCATAGATAATGACATCAACCTTATTGTCGGCAAACTCTTTGGCCACAAGGTTCCCCTTACGGATAGCCCGTCCGTTGTGCTGCTCAAGGTCTGAAGGACGATCGGGTAGGTCAAGGGCATTACTGCCCTCTTCCCCCCCTCAGAACCGTACGTGAGAGTTTCCCCTCATACGGCTCAAGCTTTTCTAAATCTCTATTCTTATATAGAGACCGGCTCATACTACTTCTTTCTGTTGTCATTGGATTTTCGGGTTAATTTGAAACATTCGTCATGAACCAATATATTGCACTTTCGTCCTTTTTGAACGGTTGGCAGTACATTCCATGCCTTGTGCGTATCTATCGGCTCTCCACATATTGGACATATTCTCCCTTGCTTTTCCCATAGGTGAAGCAAAGATTTACGTCCTTTTAGTGTTACAAGCATTTTCGACTTCATTCTCTTGTTGAAGTATAAACGACAATCCGTGTCAAATGGATTCATATCTCCTTTAATCTGCGTATATGGCAGGAAAGGGAATGCAGAGGAGAGCGTCAGCAATGTTAGCTGGTCATCTTTCCCATTTGACTTCCTGAACTTGGCAGCAAATGTCCAACTATTACCTCGGATGTTATACCAATAACGGTCTTTAATCCATCGCTTCCCTTTCTTGGAATGGCGACGTTTAGCCCATTGCCATAGGGAGAGGAATATCTGATGGTCAATTCTGTGAAAAGAATCACGCGTTGCACCATGCTGATAATAAGCCCCCCAACCTCGGATTTTAGCGTTCAACATTCTGATTAAGGACTCCTGCTTACAACCCTTATTGCCTTTTATCACCTTACGGATATTCTCCATAAAGCGTTTTTCGGCTTTCTTGGTCGGCTTGGTCAATATTTCATTGCCGTATTTGCGGATATTAAAACCAAGAAAATCGAACCCGTCACGAATGTTGGTTATCACCGTCTTTTCTTCAGACAGGGTAAGCCCTCTTTCCGCCATGAATTCGGCTACCAAAGGCTTGATTTCGTTTTCAAGCGTTTCTCTGTTCTCACAAGTGATAATAAAGTCATCGGCATAACGTACCAGATTCACCATTGGAGAATAATGTTCCCCTTTTATGGTTCTTCTTTTATATCTCTCTGCGAGAGCTTTCTGCAACCCATCCAATGTCATATTGGCAAGCGTTGGAGAGATGATACCACCTTGTGGAGTACCCTCCTCTGTCGGGAACATCTGTTTATTAAAGATATAGCCACATTTCAACCATTTTTGGAGCATTGCCTTGTTCATAGGGATGTTGGTAAGCAGCCACTTGTGGCTGATATGGTCAAAGCACCCTTTTATATCCCCCTCCAAAATCCATTTGGGAGAATAGCCTTTTCGAAGGATATTATGACATTGCGTTACTGCATCCATACAACGACGTTCCTTACGGAATCCGTATGAACGAGTATCGGCTGTCGTCTCAGCTACTGGTTCCAATGCCATGAGGTAGAGTGCTTGCATGGCTCTGTCTTTTAATGTAGGTATTCCCAATGGGCGCAGTTTGCCATTACTCTTTTTGATGTGAACTCTTCTCAAGGGCTTCGGCTGATAGCCTCTGCGTCTGAGGTCGTTTATTGCTTGCATTTTTGTTTCGGGTTTCTCCCATGTTTCCATGCCAACCCCATGGGTATTACCCCCTCCGTTAGAAGTAACCCTCTTTACGGCTAAGGCTTTTGCGTAAAAAGAGTGGGTCAGCGTCCACTGTAGGGATTTCACCTTGTCGTGTTTGCCGTCCTTTTGAGCCTTTACAATACGTGCTTGTAGCTTTCTAACAGACAGCTCTGCCTTAGTCCAGTCAATGCTGTCCCAAAGCGTTTGCTGATTGTCAGCAGGTGCAAACGATGTTTTGTTCTCGTTCATTTGCTTTCCTTCTTTTGAAAGTTCTAAAAGTTAATTGTAAAGAATCACCATTTGACAACACTCGACTTGCTTGCCTGACGAATGTCGTCACAGAAGTCTGCCCACTTTCGTGTCGGATGATGTTGTCCACACCAGCTCGTGATGTCGACTCAATCCGTATCCGTTCCATTACAGAACGGCATTCGCTTTTTCTGTTATCTTATACCTGCATACCATTCAGCGTTCATTACTGTCTGCTTACCTATCAAACTGTATGACAGGAGATATATAGGCTTACCATGTTCCACATAGATAACTAACGGATAGGTTAGGTTCTGTCTCATCCTCCGGCGGTGCTTGTGTCCGTGTAATCCTACCATGGAGAGGACTAGCCGACCGCTTCCCTTTTGGGGAGAGTGTATCAGTATCTTACACTCTTTCGTGACATTACGAAGTTTACTAACAGTTCGCTTACGCTAACCATACTATCCAGCCTCGCCACTCTACGGTATGATACTAACCGTACTTGACTTTCCCTCACGGTACTGTCTCGTCTTGCGAAAGTGTACTTTGTCCCGACCGCTTACAGCATTAAGGTGCATCGGTCGGTAGGCTACCGCTGACGGAACAGCGGGTTAAAGCTGATACTCGTAAGTATCATTCTAACAATTATCTATGCGACTTCATGTCGCACCCAAGGCGTATCGAGATGATGAATCGCTACCGCTCGCTGTTGGGCATTAACTCCCGTTCCAAGCATTTCGGTGGACCCGAACAGGATGCGTATACTTCCCTTATTCATACCCTCAATTACTGCTTTTTTAGCCTTCTCATTTTTGCATTCTTGAATGAAACGGATCTCTGATGAGGGTATGCCATAGTCTTTAGTGAGCTTACGCTTGATTTCGGAATAGACATTCCACTCTCCGGGCTTGTAAGTCCCGAGGTCAGAGAAGACAAATTGCGTCCCTTTTTGTGCATTATACTTTTGGTAGTAGTCGTTAAGCATTTTGGCGCAGTGAGAAGCCTTATTGTAGATGTGGTCTTCGTAGGCAGAATCAATCATGCGTAGGTCAAGACTCATCTTCCTCGCATAATCAGTCATTAAGAATTAAGGGAAATAGGGGGAAACGCAAGGAATGTAACTATTTGAAATAATATCATTTAGCATTTTCTTACTATTTTGAGGGTAAGCAAGAACGAGCATCAAACGGCAGGAGTTCCGTTACCAAATCGTAACCCATCAGGGAAAAAGCAAAAAGGGGTTACGAATTGAATGTAAACAACTGTGTCATAGGTTTTTATTCTTCATCTTTCATTTTTCTGCATCGCTCAGGAATACTTGTTCGTATGTACCTTTGCAAGCAAAGGAAATTTTGAAAAAACGACAGAAAAAATGAAAGAAAACAAGCTGAAAGTATCGTTCTTCGTTCAGGCGAAACGAACCGACAAGAAAGGACTTGTGCCTGTCATCGGGCGTATCTCCGTAGGCAGAACCCATTCGGGCTTCTCCACCAAGTGCAAGACTCCGCTCACTCATTGGGACAGTCGTAAGCAAAGGCTTATCGGCAAGAGTAGCATGGCTGTGTCCGTCAATCAAAAACTTGGTGAATGCACCGCACTTATTCACACACGCTTTCACGAACTCAGTGAAAGGAAAGAAACTTTCACAGCCACAGACGTGAGGGATGCCTATCAAGGACAAATCCACCGCCAAACCCTGCTCTTGGAGAGTTTCGGGGAGTATCTCACACAGACAAAGGAGCGCATAGGCATTGATAGAGCTTTAAAGACATTCAAACTCCGTACCTACCAGCTATCCCTGCTTCGTGAGTATGTGCAGAAGAAGCACAAAGTAAGCGACATTCCACTCTCACAGCTGGACAAAGCATTTATCGAGGGCTTCGAGTATTATCTCACCATTGACCGAAAGCTGAAACGCAGCAGCGTATCGAGTGCCTTATCCACCTTGCAGACCATCGTCCGCATGGCGATGGCGGTAAAGAAAGGTGTGCTGGACTTCTATCCTTTTTGGGGATACAGTTACGAGCGACCAAAGGGTGAACCAAGAAGCATTACGCAGGAAGAACTTGAGCGCATCATCGAGTTGAAGATTGAATGGGAGAACTATCGTATTGTCCGTGATTTGTTCGTCTTCTCCTGCTTTTCAGGGCTTGCCATCTCCGATGTCCGCAATCTGAGAGAGGAAAACATTGTCTTGGAAGAAGGCGAACTCTGCATCAAGGGCAGCCGAATGAAGACCAAAACTCCGTATCGTGTACAGGTACTTCCTCCTGCTTGGGCGATAATGGAGCGGTACAGAGGAAAGCGTGCAGGCTTTGTCTTTGACGTACCGACTACCGACATTATCCTCAATGGCATGCACCACATACAGAGAAACATCGGCATGGAAAGTCCGCTGACCTTCCATATGGCTCGGCACACCTTTGCGTCGCTTATCACACTCTCGGCAGGTGTACCTATCGAAACGGTGAGCCGTATGCTCGGACACACAAATTTGAGAACAACACAAATTTATGCAGTTGTTTCCTCCGAAAGAATCCATCGGGACATGCAGGAAGTGCAACAACGCATACAAGATACATTCACCTTAAAACTTTGACATCATGACACGTAGTACATTCAAGACACTCTTTTATATTAATCGCTCCAAAGAGAAAAAGAACGGCAAATGCCCGATTATGGGACGCATCACCATAGACGGTGAGCAGGTGCAATACAGCACGGGCAAGGAAATCGCTTCCGAACTTTGGGACAGTCGTAAGGGACGATGCAAGGGTATAGGCGAAGAGACAAAGGAAATCAACCGCTATTTACAAAGCAAAGAGGAACAAGCCAAAGCGAAGTATCAAGAATTAGTCTGGCAACGTGGCTATATTACCGCTGAGTTGCTGAAGCGTGAACTCATGGAAGAAGACAAGCCCAAAGGTTTTCTTATGGAGGAAGCACGACTTTTCATAGAGGAAAAGCGTCCTTGCGTAGGAATAACGGTAGCCAAGCCGACCTTTGCCAACTACATCTATGCCACACAACTCATTGAGGCTTATTTGCGTGAACGCTTGGGGCTGGAGGATATTCGCTACTCATCGCTTGACTATGGTTTCATCGAAGGGATGGACTTCTACCTTAAATCAGAGCGCAACCTTTCTCTTGCCACTATTCAGGTAGCGGTCATCTTCCTTAGAAAACTCATCGGCATAGGTCAGCAGAAGAAGTATATCCGCATCGATCCGTTTGCAGACTACAAAGCAGAACTTCCACACCGCACAAGGCGTTATCTCACTACGGAGGAACTGCAACGGGTATTGCAAACACCTATCATTGACAGACAATTCGAGCGAGCAAGACAACTCTTCCTTTTCTGTTCCTTCACTGGTTTGGCTCGTGTAGACATGCAACGGCTCAAACCAAAACACATCATCCATAATGCAGACGGCACAGAGGAAATCCGCATCAAAAGGCAGAAAACAGACGTGGAAGCCATCATTCCGCTTCTGCCCATTGCCAAACAAATACTTTCGCTCTATATCAAGGACAAGAAAGCAGACGAATTGATATTTCCCAATCTTACAATAAGGAAGGCATCCTTTGCGTGTGTGAACATCGGGCAGATATGCCGGATAGAGAAAGGCTTGACCTTTCACATGGCTCGCCACACATTCTCAACCACGATTTGCCTTTCCAACGGCATCTCAATGGAAACGCTCAGCAAGATGCTCGGACACAGCAATATAGGTACGACACAAATCTACGGAAAGATAACCGACCACAAGATACAAGAGGATATGACCGCACTCACCGATAGAGAGCATTCAGCCTTTGAAGGCTATTGTGAGTCAATCGCAAGGCAGAGTGCAGTGCAGCAACAAGCATAAAAAGGAAGTAATTACCAAACATTTATTATTCACGATTGAAAACCAAACGATTATGAAAGAGAACAACAAACAGGTACTTTCCTACTTTCGGTTGAAATTAAGAAGTTATATGAGTGAGCATCACCCCGAAAGATTGCACGACACAGAGTTTATCACCACACGAGCAGACATGGCTCTAACTGCTTACTGCGATGCAGTGGCACAAGGTTTTTCGCACCTCGAAGCAGAGAGCATAGCAAGTGAGGTATTGTATCAAGGTTTGCACTTTTCCAAGTACGACACGCTTGTTTCTGTCTTGGAGAACGAGTTTGAGAGGGAACTGCCTGCACCACTCCCTGAGAAGCTTGCACCCATATTGTTGTCGAACAAGGATGTTCAAGCCACATTCGACAAGTTCGGTTTGACAAACACATTTGCCGCAAGCGGACAATACGACCGTCTTTACACCGAACTCACAGGCACGATTGTGCTGCTCATCGAGAGCAACAACCTGCCAACGGTCAGACTGACGGAGGAAGCAAGCCCGAAGACGTTGTAAGCAAAGGCGCACGCAAAGCCCCTGGAGCCGTTTCTTATCGTGCAAAGGTACAATGGCAGCCTGTCTGCCCTGACAAGGTCGAGTCCTGCGGATGGAGAGAAGAATCTCCACCGCAGGACTTTTCTTTTTCAAGGTGATATTGCCATTTTCAATATTCGTGCGGTCGTATTCATCTCTCCCAACCTTGCAGGGCTGGGCTGCCGTAGAGAGTATAGGCACGACAAGAATACGGCATACTCAGGCTCTTTGGACGCAAGGCGTAACAACCAACAACAGATAGGACTGACGATAATACGGACAATCTGTTGTTTGTACAATTTGTTGTCATGACTATCTGTTGTCAAAACTATATATCGTCAAAATAATCTATCGATAAAACTATATATCGACACTTCGATATCTCGATTTGTCGAACTATCGAATTATCGATAAAACAACAAAATAATAAAAGGAACGAGCCGGCACCTCATCTCATTACCGCAATAACACAGACGGATTTCCTTTGGTCTTTTCTCTTGTTTTCTCTCTATTTCCCTGCTTATCCTCATTTCTTGCAGCGGTGGTTCCGAGGGTTTACTTTTGCACTTGATAAGTACGGCAATGGACTGCATAACAGTTTGTTTTCCGAGTAACAATAAAGTAATCAAAATAAAATTAAGGCAATGAAACTCATTATCATCGACCGCAAAGCGTGGGAGCGACACCGCTCCGAATT
Source organism: Porphyromonas sp. COT-108 OH1349 (assembly GCF_000768755.1). Taxonomy (NCBI): domain Bacteria; kingdom Pseudomonadati; phylum Bacteroidota; class Bacteroidia; order Bacteroidales; family Porphyromonadaceae; genus Porphyromonas; species Porphyromonas sp. COT-108 OH1349. The sequence continues at coordinate 31,214 of NZ_JRAH01000003.1, forward strand.
TGCAGACTTTATCCACAGTATCGAACAACTCATCGGCAATCCGCCCGAAACGGACGAATGGCTTGACAACGAAGCCGTGTGCAAGCGTTTGGGCATCAGCAAGCGTACCCTGCAATCATACAGAGATACGGGAAAAATCCCTTTCTCAATGATTGGACATAAGTGCTATTACAAGGAGAGCGACATCACGGAATTACTGAACGCAAACAATGAATGAATTATGTCGGAGAATGAAATCATTACGCAGGAAGACCCTCAGATGCAGATGTTTGCACAACTGATGGAGGGCATCTTAAAGAAACTGGAGCGTTATTGCGCTACCGCCCGTCCGATGCTGGGCGGAGAGGTTTACCTCACTGGCGAGGAGGTTTGTAGCCAATTACGGCTCAGCACACGCACGCTCCAAGAGTACAGAAACTTAGGAACGCTTCCTTTCTACAAAATCGGAGGGAAGATACTATACAAGCAGAGCGACATACAGACAATGCTTGAAAGGCATTATAATCCAATACCGCAAACAGGTAAGTTATGAGTTAAGTTAAGACATCAGTCGCGACTTAAGTCAAATGGTCAGTTATGACTTTGGTCAAGAAATTAGTTTCGACCTAAGTCAAAATTAACTTTAGTCAAAAATATGTCAGCTCATAAAGTCAGTAAGTCAAGAAATTAGTCTAAACTTATCTCTTGACTTACTTCTTGAACTTTGAACTCTCGTCTATTAAAAGCACCCCAGAAAGGTTACTTTATGGAACATAACAAACTATCTCTTTCTTTATACTGGCAAGGTGTGTCTTTGTACCACAAACCGCCGTTTGTCCCACAAAGACCCTTGCCCCGAAGGGGGGATTAAATCACTCCAAAGTCGTGATTAGAAAGCAATGAAAAAGCAGAAACAAAAGAAGCCAGACGGCAGATGTGCCACCTGCCCAAGATGGGACAGATGGCACATCAGGATACCTAATTCTGAAGACCAGCAGAAGCTTATCAGACTCTACCGCAAGTCGGGAGCAAAAACGAAAAGTGATTTTGTTCGAGCAAGACTTTTAGGTGAAGCCTTTAAGGTCATCACAGAAGACCCATCAAGGGAGTCTTACTTAGAGAAACTCTCAAAAATTGTAGCCTTGACACATAAGATAGGCGTGCTATACAATGAAGCCGTGAAAATCCTCAATGCGTATCATTCTGTCGCCACTGCTCAACGAATGCTGGATAAACTCGAAACCTATTCCCAAACTCTCATCAGATTGCAACAACAAGTCGTGCAATTGACAGAATTGTTTGAGAGAAGACAGAACTGAAGGCTGATAAATCATAATTTAGTGATGCCTGACCGTTCATTAAAAGCGGCAGGAGTTCGTCACGCTGCTTAGATAATTGTTGTATTTCTTCTTGTAGTTTGACCATCTGTGCAAAGATGGGAGATATTCGTTTCTCGAATTTGTCTACAATGTCTTTGTTATCAGGAATGGCGATTGTACTTTGCTGTAGATGGTCTTGCGTAATATGCCCCATCGTTGTTTTTCTCGCTTCTGCCATTTTCTTGAAGACATCCACGTAATTCAAAAGTTGAAAGTAGTAAAATGACTTTGGGAAGTCATTAGCAGATGTAACCTTAAAGATGTGCTGATTAAGTCCGCCAAGACCACAAGCCCAAAGCATAACTTCCAATGATGCTGACCATGAAAACAGCACATCGCCATTGTATACCTTTACCGATTCGGGTATATTAGGCGAGACTTCTTCTGTATCAGAAGATATGCCATCGTGCATTTCCCGTATTTTGATAACAGGCAATGGTACTTCGCCATCTTTCGGTCTGAACTTCTGGCAAGCTAAGCCATTGGTAAATGTTGCAATCTCAAAGAGATTTCCACAATGCCATTCCTCTGGTATTTCACGCTTCAACTTCTCATTCCACACCATCTTTTCACCGCTACTTTTGTACGGCTTGCCCTCAGTGTTGGGAAAGTCGAACTGCACAAACCAATAATCGTAAAGCTGCTTTGCTATCGCTTCTAAATTATGATTTAATCTTTCTATGTTCTCCGAAGTTTTCGTTATTATGGTATGTCTCCAAAATAATAATTAGATGAAAGAGAAAATAATAGAGAACATTCTTGCCGAGATGTCTAATATTTTGGATACAAGGCAACAAACAAGATTGCGAGAAGTATTGAAAACCACCTTTGAACAAGTGGTAATGATGCCAGCTGAAAGTGAAGAGCAACAACGAGAGCAAGCTAATGGAGAACTACTGCAAGCCTTTATTTCTGCTAAGAAAATAGAGGGTTGTTCAGATAAAACGTTGTGCTATTACCAATCGTCCATAGAAGCCTTGTTGAGAAGTGAACAAAAACGAATAGGTGAACTCGAAACAAACGACATTCGCTCCTATCTTGCTCGCTATCAAGAAGAACGCGGCTCAAGCAGAGTTACGATAGACAACCTGAGACGCATATTTTCCAGCTTCTTTGCGTGGATGGAGGATGAAGACTATATTGCTAAAAGCCCTGTACGCCGTATTCACAAAGTGCGTACTGAAAGCCTTGTCAAAGAAGTAATAAGCGATGAACACATGGAGGTGTTGCGTGATACCTGCCATGAAATCAGAGACTTGGCCATGATAGATTTGTTGGCGTCCACAGGTATGCGTGTAGGCGAATTGGTAAAGATGAACCGTGAAGATATAGACTTTCACGAACGGCAATGCGTTGTATTTGGCAAAGGCAACAAGGAACGGGAAGTTTATTTTAATGCACGAACAAAAATACATCTCAAACGGTATCTTGAAAGTCGAACGGACAAGAATCCTGCTCTGTTTGTATCTTTGTCCTTGCCCCACAATAGGCTGACAATAGGAGGAGTAGAAACACGTTTGCGGCAACTTGGTAAGCGATCAGGACTGAACAAGGTGCATCCGCACAAGTTTCGTCGTACCTTAGCAACTATGGCTATTGACAAAGGTATGCCCATTGAACAGGTACAACGGCTATTGGGGCATGTAAAGATTGATACCACATTGCATTACGCTATGGTAAATCAAGCAAATGTAAAAATGGCACACCGCAAGTATATAGGCTGATAATAGCCATTTTATCTTTGATTTCTTCGTCATTTTGCTTTGTGAACTGTATCTTTGCAGTAAAATAGGAGCAAAAATGAAGTTATCGGATATAGCAACATTCGTAGAAGATAAGATTAGTAGTAACAGCATTTCATTAGCAGATTATGTTACTACAGACTCTCTTTTGCCTAATAAAGAAGGAAAAACCTTTGCAACAAACCTTCCCCCCGTAGTATGTTCGCTAACACATTATCGAGAAGGTGATGTATTGGTGGCTAACATACGTCCCTATCTGAAGAAAGTATGGCTTGCGAATAAAGAAGGAGGAGCTTCGACTGATGTTCTTGTCTTCAGAGTGAAAGAAAGTAACAAGAGTTCTTTCTTATATGCCGTCTTGCTACAAGATAGATTTTTTGAATATGCGATGAAAGGTGTAAAAGGGAGCAAAATGCCACGTGGTGATAAAGAGCAGATAATGAGATATGAATTACCGACATTCTCTCCTCAAGAGCAAGAGAATATCGGTAATATCATTATTAGAATTACGAAAAAAATGCAGCTTAATCGTTCGCTAAATCATAATTTACCGACACTTGACCGTTCATCAGGAGTGGCAACAGATCGTTGCGCAGCTTAGTAAAGTTTTCTATCTTTTGCTCATTAGCTATATATTGTTGAATTATAGGTTTAACGGTCTTGTTGAAAAGAGATAAAGTCTCTCTTGAAGGATAAACTAATTCCATTTTACATAGGTCTATTGGGCTAAGATTTGCTTGTGCTGCTCCGTTTGCAAGATTTACACAATAATGATTTCCTTCATCCGATGCAAGAAATTGATAAAAGTATTCTGAGAATAGTCCATCGCAGCAAAAAACACCAACACGTTGATTAAGTAGGAGATCCTCACTTGTTACTCGGCAAACCCTTCCACAATTCCCAGTTAGGGATATTAGCCTATCCCCTTTTTGAAGAATACACCATTTCTTTATGTCCTTAGGTAGGGTCTCGATACACTCACAAGTACTGATGTTCAAATATCCATCTTGAACATTCTTTATTGTAATAATCTTGAACATTCCCTCAGAAGAGTATGATCCAGACTTAAAAGCGTACCCAGATTTTATTTCAAGCTCTCTATTCAGAGGAGCCACTTCCCAACCATCGGGTATATCTCGCTTGAACTTCTCATTCCACACCATCTTGCTACCACTACTTTTGTAGGGCTGGCCATTCTCATCTGGAAAGTCGAACTGCACAAACCAATAGTCGTAGAGTTGCTTTGCCATCGCCTCTAAATTATGATTTAGCGAACGATTGATTTCGATTTTGCAGTCAATATCAAATAAGAATTTTCCTATTTTCTTTTGCTCCGCCAAAGAAGGTATCCATACGGTGCAATCTTTTATTTTATCAGGTGAGGTATGTCTAATTTTGGTTTGTTGGGCGGCTGCACTTAGTTGTCGTTTCACCATATCAGAAGATATGAGATAATAGGCAAACCTTTTATCAAGGAGTTCTTCTTTGCAGGTAATTTTGGCTATATCCTGACTTTGAATATATTTCCCGCTTTCAGGAATCCATGCGGTAGAACCAAGCAAACCTATAGCTTGTTCGGTTAGTGGAGTTATCAAATCTCCCTTTTCAAGTAGAAATTCCTCCTTGAACTCTCCTGTATAAAAAAGATTGCCCTTAGAGGTGTTCTCCTTAAAACAGTTGTTGTGGTAGTCAAAGTTACCACATGTCAGGCGAATGTATTTGCCAGATGCTGTGTAGAAATCACCGCAAAGACTCGCCCCTCTCGACACCTCTATCAATTCTCCGAGTTTATATTTCTTCATTGTCGTTTAGATTAAAAGGGAAGCCCGTCATCAGAAATCGCCATAGGCATATTATTAACTGGTGGATAATTGGATTTATAGAAATTAAGGAGAAATAAACCAACAGTGGTTGTTGCATTGACGACAAAGTAAGCATACACTGCATCTTCAATCATTAAATCTCCATCTGTTTTTCCATGAAATTCCGTCTTATCGCTACGTAAATCCTCTATTGCTTTCCCTGCATTTATTAGAGAACTAGCTAAAGTCTTTATCTCTTTTGGGAAGTTTCCATTACTTTGCAATCCGAATGCCTTGCATATATTCCCAATGAGTTTTGTCAGGGTCTCTTTTTCGCTCCATGTTACATTTATTCTTGAATCCTTTAGAATTTCCTTAATAATGCTTTCAAGGGCAGAATTTGCTAATCCGATAGCGAGGCTTGGATCTATCTCTACATTTCTAAATGCTTTTTCAAATGTTAGGCTTGCTGTTTCATAACTAGACTTTAATTCATTTTTGAAAGTTGGTATGCTTGGGATATAATCAGGAGTTTCTATCCCCAAATCAATTGCAATCTTCAGTAATGTTTCGCCATCGATATTATGGAGTGTTTTTGCTGCATCTATTTTCTTTTTTGCCTCATCTCTATAATAAAACTGGAAGTTCTCCCAGAAATTATTCCAACCCCGTTCTTCTTGATGCCATTTGCTTAAATACGTTTCAACATTTTCATAACTTCTGAATTGCTCAAATAAACAGGTACTTATCTTTTGAACTATATCCATTTGATATTTTGGAGAGATACTTTGGTTCATAGCAATTTCTTTAATTCATCAATACTTGGTAAGGCTCTACGCAGTTTCTCAGGCATTTCTGCTGATGTCTTATAGGTTGCCACTCCCATAGGCTTGTCATATTGGCGCACCATGTATTCAGCGTAGTTCTTGTTAGCACTTCGACAAAGCACAATGCCAATAGTAGGATTTTCGTGTGGTTTGCGTATCTTGTCATCGGCAATGGCAAGATAGGCATTGAGCTGTCCAAGATAGGAGGTTTTGAACTCTCCTGTTTTCAATTCGATTACAACCAAAGCATTGAGTTCTCGATTAAAGAATACGAGGTCGGGGAAATGCTCCACGCCATATATCTCCATACGATATTGATTGCCTACAAACGCAAAGTCGTACCCAAAGGTCATAATAAACTTCTTGATATTGTGGATGATTTGCTGTTCCACCACACGCTCGTCTATATCCGCTACATCACGTTCTCCTATTTCCTCAATATTGATGAAGTTTAGCAGATACTCATCCTTAAACGCCATAACCGCCTTACGTGCCAAATCTCCTTTACTGATAGTGGCTGTAAAGTTGTTAGGTATGTCGGACTGATGGTGGTAGTCGTCGTTAGCCATCGCCTTCTTCAGAGTTTCCACAGACATGTGTTCCTCGGCACAGCGATGGATATAGTACGAACGTTCATCAAACGACTTAACTTTGGCAAGAATACGTGAGTGATGGGTGAATGGAACCTTGAAAAAATCATCTATTGGAAAACCTGCCGAATTTGTGAATTGCAATTCACGAATTGGCAACTGGAAATCTTCGGTATTATCTAAATCGTGAATCGCAATTAACGATTTATCCTTTTCTTTTTCGGCTTCCACTGATGTAGCATCCAATTCTTTCCATTCTTCATAGAAGATACGCATCAGTTTAAGACTATCTGCTGAATATCCTCGCAGTCCTGGCAGTAATTGGCGCAATCGGGTACTTATAGCCTCCAATGCACCGGTCCCCCAAACTCCTTGTCGTGTGTTAGCCGAAACATATTTGCCCACACTGAAATAGGTTGCTAACTGAATGCGATTAACACCTTTGGCTGCTTCATACTGTCCTTGCAGAATAGCGTTCTTTATGGTTTCAGCCGCAATTTCGTATGCTTGTGATATATGATGTTGCTCCATAAGCTAATTTACTCGTTAAATTTCAAGCTATCAAGCTGGCGCATGATTTCTGTTTCAAGTCTGTGGCTTTCGGCAAACTGCTCGGTAAGCGTCTGACGGAAAGAAGCCATACGAGCTTTGAATTCTTCTTCGGTAATATCCACATAGTCAATCTTGATGTCAAAATACTGACCTGCGGAGAAACTATATCCTTTTTCTCTAATCTCGTCAAATGAAGGTGTAACAGAGAAATCCTCCACAGCTTCTTTGTTACGGAAAGTTTCTACAATTTTCTCTATTTCCTCGGCACGTAATCTTGTTTTCTGTATGCCATTGTCCTTGATGGTCTCTCCCAGTTTGCTTGCATCTATCAATACGGGCTTATCCACACCTGATTTGTCGATGAAGACAACACTTACATTTGTACCAGTATTGGCAAAAATATTGCTTGGCATACTCACGACACCACGCAAAATAGATTTTTCTCCATCTACCAAATGCTTGCGAATCTTGTGAGCAATACCACTCTTGGCAGTGACGAAACCTGTAGGAACGACAATAGCCGCCTTGCCATCATCTTCCAGGCTGAAAAGCAAGTGCTGGAAGAAACAGAGATAAATCTCCATGCCTGCCTTGTTTTTATTTGGAATATTAGGAATCCCTGCAAAGAAACGGCCCTTGTAGATGTCGTTCTTCAAGTCGCTGTGATAGTCGGAGAAATCCAGCTTGAAAGGAGGATTGCTGACAATATAGTTAAACTTGCGCAAAGAGCCATCCTCTTTCTTGTGAAACGGATGCTTTAATGTGTTGCCCTGTATGACATGTGTGAGCGAGTGGCTCATGCTGTTAAGTATCAGGTTCAGCATCATCATCGTAGAAGACTTGTCGCTGATGTCCTGTGTGTAAACCGTACAGTTCTGCTCGCCAATAGCATGAGCCAAGGCAATAACCAGTGTACCCGTACCTGCCGAGGGGTCATAGCAGGTAACGCTCTTCACATCTTCAGATGGGTCAACAAGCAGTTTTGCCATGATGGCGGCAATGGCATGGGGCGTGTAGTATTCTGCATAGTTGCCTCCGCCATTGGCATTGTAATCCTTGATGAGATACTCGAATATGGTGGAGAAGAAATCATATCCTGCCTCAAAAGCATTTTCAAAGGAGAAACTTGCCACATCACCTATCAGCGAACGGCAGAAAGCATTTTTCTTGATGGTTCCACCAGATACCACGTCTGAGATGGGCTTCATGATGGATATTCTTGTTTCATCCTCATTGAGAATATAGAATATCTCCTTATTCTCATTTGCAATACTTTCCAAGGTAGAATCAAACAGTTCCGCGAACTTGTCCTCATTCTGTCTTTTGGCGAGGAATGGTATCAAATGCTCTTTCTTCAGAATGATAGTATCCAACATGCTGTCGCACATTTCCTCGTATTCATCTTCGGTCATAGCATCCAAAGCCGCAAAGAAATCATCAGCCGTTGCCAAATCAGGCTTTTCTTTCTTTGCCTCGTAAATAAACTTGTCGTTGAGGAACTTATAAAGGAACGTTTCTACGATGACTACATACTCGTTGCCACTTCCTGCCAAGCCGTTATTGGTTGTAGTACTCTTCAATCCGTCAATAAGAGCATACGTTTGCTGTTTTATTTCTTCTATATTGCCCATGTTTTTATCTTGTTACTTGGTATTCTCTGTTGATGACCTCACTTACATATTTCCGCACTTCACGATCGGTGTTGATTTGCCCTTCTTTGAAATGGCGTGTAACGTATGTAAGTATGTTTCTCTTGAAGTAAGCGGGTACTTCAAGTATTGCCTGATTATGGAAATACACATCATCCACATCCTCCTTGATGGCAAGGAGGATAACGGTCATTTTCTCTTTTTCTTCTGTCCAAGCATAATTACGAGGCGATGTCTTATGCTCAATCTCTTCCTTGTCTTTTTCTTTCAGGCGTTTCTCTACTCGCACGAACTTTGTATCACCATTATATTTAATGGCTTCCAAAGCATCACGCTCGTTCAATCGCTTGATGCGCTTCAGAATATCATTGACATTCTGAACTTTATCGTGCATATTGAACTCTTCTTGTGATTCCATTTCCTTCCTGCGGAAAAGTCGGAGAAACTCTTCCAAAATGGAGCGGTATTCAGGGTCTTCGGTATCCATACATGCTTGCAACTGCCTACGTGCATGCTCTACCGACTGCCTGTATTGCTCCTGTATCTCCAACTCTCCCTCTCCCCGTTTCTCAAAGGAGAACTCGATGTTCTCTAAAGCCACGTTAAGAAGTTGGCGAGTATTGGATTTCTCGTCAGCATTATCAATAAAGCCCAGCAAGTCGAAACGATTTCGGGCAGCTTTTATTAAGTTATGGATGTCACTAATTTCAACGACTGCCTCTGCCTCAGAACCTTGTGCGGTAAGCATATTCTGCAAGCTGCGCATATCTTCAAGTGAACGCACAATGCTGCGGACCACTTCTCGGTCGTCCTCCATGTTGAGTTGTCGGGAGAATATCTCAGGATTCCCTAACTCATAGGGGGCAAGCACTTTTCTTGCCGCATCAACTCTTGATTTGGCTTCCTCCATAGTTACAAGAAGCCGATCGGTATGCTTGAGGTTGTCTTTCCCTACTTCATGCTCAAGCTCCTCTTGGTATTCTCGGTTGGTCTTGCTGTATTCCTCCTCTATGTTGGCAAAGTCCACCACATAGCCATACTTCATTTCTTTGTAAGGTCGATTGACACGGGTCAGCGTCTGGAGCAGGTTGTGCTCCTTAACCATACGGTGCAGGTAGAGCTTCTTTAGACGAGGTGCATCAAAACCCGTTTGAAGCATTTGAAACACGATAAGCAAATCTATCTTACCGTCTTTGAAAAGTTCTATCCACTTTGCTCTTGTTTCCTTGTCAAAGCTGTCATAGGTTATCAGTGCCGCACGATAGCAGCCTTTTCTGCAAGGGGTCTTCTTGGCCTCCATCTCTCCTGCGCTAATACTGCGATATACCGTTGCTCCATCCTCGTCCCTTTCATTGTCAAGTTCGGTTTCATCAGCATACTTTTCAAGGAAAAGCCTGTACATCATTTGCGCTTGCTCCTTGCTGTTGCATACCACCATACCACCCAAAGTGTTGTCTTCGTTTTTGACACGAAACTGCTGCAAATCATTTATCACATAGTCAAGGAGTGGCTGAACGTATGTTCTGTGTGCATACACATCGCTTTCTTTCACGCTATGTGACTTTACGCGGATGCTGTTCAAAGCCTCTTGCAACCTGATTTTATAATTGGAGCCTATATCTTCACGTATCAGGCGACGCGTATAGCCGTCCGCAATGGAGGCATTGTAGAAATAAGTGTGTATGTAATCTCCAAAAATGTCCTTCGTGTTGTATTCCTTGCTGATGATGGGTGTACCCGTCAAAGCTATTTTCACAGCATTGCTGTCGCTGGATATAAGATTTTTCAGAAAACATCCATCAGGACTGTAATTGCGGTGCGCCTCATCAATGAAGTAAATGCGCTGCACAGGGACATTATAGGCGTTCTTTGGCAAAGCCTTTGAGTCGTTGGAAAACTTTTGTATATTCACGACGGTTATCTCTGGCTTGCCCTCTCTGTTCTGTGTGGTCAGTCCACTGCTGATAATCTTTGCGAAATCATCTTTTGTTTGCACCGAATTGACTTTGAGCCCCCTATATGAAAACTCTCTTTGGGCTTGTATCATCAAGTCCAAACGGTCAACAATGAAAAAGAATTGGGGAACAATCCTTTTCGAGGAATAATAGTCCGTCAGATACTTTACGTTGTAAAAAGACAAGGCAGTCTTGCCACTTCCTTGCGTGTGCCAAATAATACCCTTTGTCTTTCCAACTTCCAAATGGCGTTCAATGGCTTTGGTCGCAAACAGTTGCGGATAGCGCATAATATGCTTTTGGAGTCCATTTGTATAATCCACATAGGCTATGCCGTATTTCAGTAGAAAGTGGAAGCGATTGAAAGAGAACAGACTGTCGCACATACGCTTGGTTGGGGTATTGGCAAGGCAATTTGTTTTGTACTCACTGCTGTTCTTGTATTGAGGCACATTGCTATCACGCAACAGGATTTCCTCCTCTTGCAGGGTCACTTGCCGAATATGCCGTTCTATGGGGAAACTATCCTGTCCTTCCTCACGGAAACAGTTGTATTTGGTGTTTTTCTTACCGATTGTGGCATAAAAAGCACCGATAGTTGGAGTTACCTCGTTGTTGTCGTATTCCATATCGTTGCTGAATACCATAATTTGGGTAAGGTTAAGAAAACGCCTGTATTTGGGATTTACGAAGCGTTGTTTCATACGGTCGGTTTCCGCCAGTATTCCTTTGTGATTGTTTTCTTTCTTTACTTCGATAAAAGCCAAAGGTAACCCATTAACAAAAAGCGTAATGTCTGGGCGATAGTTGTCATTATCCTTATCGCCACATGTCATTTCAGTAGTTACTTGGAAAGTATTGTTCTTGTAGAAATTTGCAGGTGAGGACAAATCTATGATTCTCTCGCCTGTATTAAGCAGGATTTCATTATAGAATTGTCGTCCCAAATCGTCATTCATTAGTGAAGACTGTATCTTTGCAAGTAGCTTTCCTGCCGCTTCGTTTTCTACATTTGGATTGAGCTTATTATAGGCTTCCGTGAAATAGCCTGTCAGAATATTCGTGAGAGGGTCAAACTCCGTCTTAGGAGCAATGACATACTTTGTTTTCAGGCCTTTAAGAGAAACATACTTGAATCCCATACCCATAAGGTGCATAAGAGTTGGAAATTTTACTCTGCTGTCTTCGCAGAAAGCTGACTTTGATATTTTTTCTTCCATACCTGCTTACTTATTATCGACAATTAAGTCCTTGATATTCACGGATAGATATTCTGCTATTTTATTCAGCAAGTCCAAGGAGGGCTGTTTGCGATTGCTACAATACGCATTGATTGTGCTGAAACTTTTACCCAAATCCTTTGCCAATTGCGTTTGGGAAACTTCTTTTTCCACAAGCACGAGTTTTATTCTGTTCAGTTTCATCTTCCGAGCCTTTGATTAACAATTATCAAGTGCAAAGATAACAATTCTATTTCACTAAACCGCTCGTTTTGTGCTATATTTATGGCTGTATGCTATCTTTTTAACCGTTTGTAGTTATTGGAAAGTAAAAAATATGGAGCAAAAAGTTTTTTTCTTCAATTCTTATAGCTTTTCATAGGAAAATGATTATCTCTGCATCAGAAGATTAAGTGTTCTTTGAAGCATTGCAGAATAAAGAGAGGGAAAGAAACTCGCTCGTTTCCAACTCGTAACCCATTTACCCTTTATTCATTCTTATTTTGTTGATTATCTGAAAGATACAAATTTATTGAATCTTTTCCTCGCATAGTCAGTTGCGATAAGCATTTTCGCCTTTTCCTCTCGTTCGCTCAGCGGTTCGCGTCCTAAGACCGTGGCATTGCCCGTCTTGGCAAACTCCATCAATCGTTTGATGAAGTCCTCCTGTTCAGGCGTTGGCGGAATGTTATGTAGTATCTCGTTTTTCTCTGGTCGGTCGATACCGATATCCTTAGCTGTACGAAAATCGCAAATCTCCGCATAAAATCGGATTGATGAGAGTTAATGATTTGGTATTGAGTAGATAAAATATATCTACTCGGCTAAGGGGAACGGATAAGAAACGAGCGAGGTACTTCCTGCTTCCTGATTTTGCAACTTTACAAATATCCCTTAATTCTTACTCACAAAGGCACTGATTATCCGATGAAAAATGACTGAAATCAAAGAAAATCGTTGCTTCAGTCAAATATTCATCTCAATCTTTCGTTATTAGCCTTTTGATTATTGTACCTTCGTACATATGAGCTTAGAACTAAGAACAAACACAGAGGAATTATTTCTTAAAATAGCACGACTTATAGAAGAAAGTCGGGTGCGTATTGTCACGTCAATAAACCTCCCAGAAGTATATGCAAAGTATCGCATTAGACAATATAGGCGAAGGAAGGGCTCAATGTGAGAGGCAAGCATTACAGTCCCTCTCAGTCAGACTAACTGAGCATTTTGGTATAGGGTGGAGCTATTCAAACTTGCGGCAAATCCGACATTTCACTTAGCCTATAGCAATTTGACAGCCAGTGGCTGTCAAATTGAAGGCGACACTCCTAATTTCGCCCTATCTTGGTCGCATTATTTGACAACATACAAATCAAATTGACAGAAAACACTTTAGAAATATGATTACAATTGACAAAATAGATTTCACAAAACTTAAACCATATGATGGAAGAACAACCAAATGCTTTGAGTAGTTATGCTATCAATTAGCAAAACAAGAATATGGTCATCTTGGGACGTTTACACCAATTGACGGCAGTGGTGGTGATGGTGGGGTTGAATTTTATTTAAAACTTGATACAGGTGAAAAATGGGGTTGGCAGTGCAAATTTTTTGGTGATACAGGACGCCTTAATATAGGTTCAAGAGATGTAGCAATTGTAAACTCTCTTGAGACCGCTATTAGAAATCATAGCGATTTGACGAGGTGGTTTCTCTGCACTAAAACAGATTTAACCACGGATAGTTTGTCAAAAAAAGGTAATTTTAGTCGTGGGGAAAGAAGTTGGTTTGAAAATGAACTAACTAAGAAAATTCCAAAAGGAAAAAAATTACTCTTGAGCATTGGGGAGAAACCTCGTTTATTTCATTTCTCAATGATTCTAAGCATATTGGGATTCGGAGTTTCTTTTTTGGAGAACTGGAATTTGAACAAGAATGGTTTGAGAAAAGATTTAGGGAGAATTTCGAGAAAGTAAAAGACAAATACGATCCAGAATTACATACCATTGACAAATACGTTCAGTCTAAGATTGATTTCCTATTATTTGATTCAAACTACATTAAGCTAACTGGAGAACTAAAAGATGTACTACTTGAAAAATCAAATGAAATTGAAGAAAAATTGTCTAAATTTTGTAATGAAAGAATGCTTACGACTTTAGAGCATACTCAAAGGGAGAGTTTTTTCTTAGTTTGTCAAGAGTTAAAAAAACACATCTCTTACACTTTTGAAAAAATTGATCTCATTGAGTCTTGTTTAAAAAAAATAAGCCAGAACTTCTATCAAACTTTGATTTAGAAGAGCTCAACAAGAATTTTTACGACTATTATAACAAGATAGATTATAGTGTTTTTACCGAAAAAACAGGGGCATATAAGAATGCCTCAACTATTTCATATCTTATTTCGGAGTTTGCGGAGACTTATAATCGTTTTTTGGGGAATTATTTTCATGAAAAACAAAGAGTAATTCACTTTATTGCTGATGCAGCAAAAGGAAAAACTCACATTTCCTGCGATATAGCCTACAGAAAAATAATAAACTCAAAACCTGCAATTTTTCTTACAGGAGATAAATTTACTGATGAAACAAGTATCACAGATGCATTAAGGAAAATCCTTGATGTTCCACAAGAATTTTCCTTTGAAGAATTCCTTCAAGCACTTGATATTTATGCATCAATCACAAACACTCACATACCATTAGTCATAGATGGGTTAAATGAAACTATTTCAAACCGTTTGTTTTCCCCAATATGGAAGAATCATTTGCCGGCATTTATTTCAAAGGTATTGCAGACAAAAAAACTAGTAGTAATAACTACTTGTAGAAAATCATATGCTGAAAGGGTTTGGGAAAAAATCAGTACAAATGAATTTCACTATTTATATGGATTTGACGACTACGAGACAATACACGATGCCGTAGAAAAGTATTTTTCTAAATATCAATTGAAGGCCGATTTGTTTTTCGCGTCACTTGAAAAATTCAGAGATCCAATATTCCTGAAAATATTTTGTGAAATAAAAAATCCAGATTGGAAAACATCAAATGAAGTCGCAGTCAATATTGAAGAGGAGTCAACATATGATGTATTCACAGAATATTTAAGCCAAATCAATAAAAGAGTTACGAGCAATAGTCCGATTTTAAGAACAAATGAACAATTTATTTCAAATGCTCTTGATAAACTTTCAACTTATTTGTGGAGTAACGACGTAAGAGAAATCCCTATAAATGAATTCTGTGAGCTGATTGACAACAATATCAATTACGAGAAGGATAAATCTAAGGCAGACATTCTTATTAACGAGGGCTTAGTTTTAACTCGTGACATGAGGGATAATAGTGAATATGTAAGTTTTACTTATGATATTCTAGCTGGATTTATGATAGCTGAAAGTTTAATCAATAATCATCCGAATTCGTTCTTCACAAGTAAAAGGTTTATTCAAAAAATCATATGTAAGAGAAAGCAACACCCACTCTTTGAGGATGTAATATCAGCCCTTTGTTTGCTTTTGCCACAGATAAAGCAAACAACATTTCATGAATTAATAGGCAGAGATAAGCTATTACGTTTTGCCCACTCTAAGTATTTTAAATATCTCCCCCAATTTGTTACAAATATATTTTCTGAGCGAATTAAGTTTTCTAATTATGCGTCAGGAAAATCTATTTCATCGCTTTTTGTTTTGCCTGCAAATTTGGTAAAAGAAAAAGATAAACACTTGGTTTCTAAACTATTTTTTGCTACAGACAAAAACAAAAAAGTATTCTATGACCTTTCATTTAAAACGCTTGGAGATGTAAAACACCCATTGAATGCTGTATTCATGTCGAAATTGTTGGTCGATTTAAAAATGAATGAACGAGATATTTCTTGGACTGAATACATTAGGAAGAAAAGCTATGAGCTTGAAAAATTTGTTTTAGAATTTGAAACACAATGTCGTTCATTAAGTAGTGAGTCTAAACTTGTTTCGGAGAAGCAGCATACAGTGTCAAGATTTATAGTTTGGTTTCTCACAAGCACGAATAGAAATTTAAGAGATAAAACAACAAGAGCTCTTTACTATTATGGAAAAAAATTTCCAAAGGAGTTTTGTTTGTTGGTTTATGATTCGCTAAAGTTTAATGATCCATATGTTTGGGAACGAACATTATCGTCAATGTATGGAGTTGTTATGGCGGAGCATAACTCAACAACATCAGACTATTTTAGGAATGAAATTCTCCCTAAAACTTCAAAAACAATTTATGACCTGATTTTCAAAGAAAACGCACCTCATTCAACAACACATATTTTAGCAAGGGATTATGCAAGACGAATTATTGAAATCGGTTTAATCCATAATTCAAGTTTGCTTTCTGAGCAAGAAATAATAAACATAAGACCACCTTATTCATTTGGCGGTCTTAGAAAATTAGGTGAATTTGACTACGGAGGCGAAGAATATAGTTATGATGGACCAATCCGTATGGATTTTAGCAACTATACAATAGGAAGAATAGTAAAAGATGGTACTTCATATTCTAATCCTCCAGAGAAAATAAAGGTTAGAAGACAAATCTATTGGAGAATTTATGATTTAGGTTGGAGTCCGGATTTATTTAGAGAAGCAGAAAAGGAACTTGGAAATGATATTTATAGCAACAGGGGAAGAACAGAACAAGCGACTGTTGAACGCTATGGGAAAAAGTATTCTTGGATAGCGTATTTTGAAAATGCGGGACTAAGGGATGACCAAGGTTTACTAGACAAGGAGTGGGATAAATTTAGATTGTCTGATGCAGATATTGACCCGAGTTTCCCTGATGCACCCAAAAACGAATTGTTTCTCACTCATAATTTATTAGGCGAGAAAACAACAACATTAGAGGAATGGTATAAAAATGGGGGAATGCCATTTGTTGAAGAGTATTTAACCGTAAATAATTTGAAAGGGAATAATAGCGATTGGATTTGTTTAGATTCGTACATTGGACAAGAGGATAGGTCTCTAGAAAGAAATCGTTTTACCTTTATTCGTGGTCTTATAATTAAAGAGAATGATTATGATGAGGTCGTCAAATTGTTACAGGGGCAAAATATGGGTGGCAGGTGGTTACCTGAGAAAAAAGAAAACTATTATACCTATGCAGGTGAATTATATGTCTTTGATGATGCTACTTATGACAACCATGCCATTTTAGAATTTCAAACCAACAAGAAAAAAGTGAAAATAAAGAAAGGAGATCCAGGATACTACCCGAATGTTTTTTTGATTTGGAAGATAACAAATTTAGGACTAGAGAAGAGTTTCCAGGGGAAATAGAACGGGAAATTTGTGAAACCAAGAAGTTTAGTGCTTTAATGCCTGTTATGGAATACAATTGGGAGGACTATCATAGTTCTACCAATAATGCTGGACATATTACAATTCTTGCGAAAGAAATAGTAAATCAATTGAACTTGGTAAACCAACCTCAAACGTTTGACTTACTTGACAGCGACGGAAACATTGCCAGTTTAAGTCTTAAATACCACAGAGATTATAATAACAGCCATAACTTTGTTTACATAAGAAAAGACCTGCTTGATAAGTATCTAATAGAGACCAAAAGTAAGTATATATGGATAATTTGGGGCGAGCGCGAAGTTCGGTTCAAAACAGTAGAAAGGCAAAAAGATTTTTTCAAAGCAAATCCTTTCGAAGAGTATCAGGTTTTTCAAAAGGTAATAGAATATGGAAAATAGCCAACGTGTAAGTGTTAGTACATTTTCAATCCGCATAAATCTAAACATACATAAGGACTTATGGGAGACATTAACAACAATAGCTCACAGATACAATGAATTTATATGCTAGTTGACAACATACAGGTTTTGTTGATTGGAATCTTCTGTCTGTCGAAGAGCAAGCAACAATTGAACAAACCACCCTACTAGTTGGCTTGCTTTACGCAATGTGTAAGGTTTGCATTGTTGAGCGACGAAAAGATCAGCTTAACAAAGTAAACTACGATCCAATCCGAGCAGCTCAAGAGAAAGCGTATAAAACACTTCCAGCCCTAGCTTAGGCAATTTAGAACCGTCAAAAACAGCCTTCGATAAATAGTAGGATAAATCATAGTGTATCTATCTATATGACATTTAATTACGTATCAAAATTCATCGTCAGCTGTATCGCCTGCACCTGTAACTTGATGATTGCCTCGGAGTAAATTTCGAGTTGGCGAATCATTCTCTGGGCAGCGGCGACCGTGTGGTAGCTGTTGAGTGTCTTGACGGCTTCGTTGTAACTCACTCCGATGACCCTCAATTTAGTAATGATGCTGTCTAACTGTCTTAGATACGGCTCTGCGGACTCGTCTTGTGTGATGACCTTAAAGGATTCATTTAGTAGCCGTGCTCTGAGGTAGTGACTCTTGGTCTTCGCTCCCGATTTTTGGTATAGCTCGATGAGCTTTTTCTGGTCTTCGAGGTTGGGTATTCTGATGTGCCATCTGTCCCATCGTGGGCAGGTGGCATATCTGCCGTCTGGCTTGTCTGTATTCTTTCTTTTCATTGGTTTCGTTGTTCTTTAATCACGACTTTGGAGTGATTGATACCCCTATTGGGGCAAGGGTCTTTGTGCGACAAATGGTAATTTGTGGGACAAAGACACACCTTGCCGGTATCAAGAGATGATGCTGATGAAGCATCCACCCTCTTCGGGGTGTCTACTTCGATGAAGATAGTTCTCCATTTTCTATCCCTCTGCAAAGTTAGAGGCTTGTTGTAACAGTCTCATCATAAGGGATATTCTGAGAATATCCTGCTGTTTCCCGATGCTTCCCGAGGGGTTGAAGGCGACTGATTTACCAACTTATTTTGCAGTGGATTTAGGTCAGAACCGACTGACCGACCTAACTCAGAATAGACCAACCGACCTCCGTTTGTAAGTCGGTTCAAAAGTAGGAAAGTCACGATGTAGAGCAGTTATTGAATCCGTCAGTTAATCAAGATTTCAGTCGCTTAGTTTAGACAGAGTCATCTATTCACTAACGAATCAACCTCAGAGCATCGGTCGGTCACTAAATCCAAGAATCAGTTATTTCCGTAAACAGTTATCTGACATGAAAACGCTCCCTATGCAAGCTCCCATTTATTTGGGCTTCGCCTCACAAAAAGGCGGTGTTGGCAAGAGCTCTCTTGCCGAAATCCTTGCCTCCATACTTTACTATGAGAAGCATCTCCCTCTCGTAGTGGTTGATTGTGACGGTACGCAGGAATCGTTCTATAAACTTCGAGAGCGAGAACGCAATCTCATCCAAGCTTCCAAGGAGCTGAGCGAACAGCTCAAAGTCCATTTTACCAAGTTTGGACATCCGGCTTATCCCATTTTACGCTCCACCCCTGATGTGGCATTGAAAGATGTCCAAAAGTATCTGGAAAGCTCGGAACGAAAGGAACGGTTGGTCATCTTTGACTTTCCGGGGCATGCCGGTACAGAAGCCCTTTTACAGCTCTCCATAGAGATGGATTATATCATCTCCCCCATAGAAGCCGATCCTCAGTCCCTGGTATCCGGTTTTGCCTATGCTCAAACTGTTCGGGACTTGGGTCTCAGTTTTGAAGACGCACGCATTCGAGACCTCCTGCTTCTTTGGAATAAAATCAATCGCAGTGCCAGTCCTGTGGTTGTTGACCACTATACGAAATATGCCCAAGAGGAGGAGATCAACCTTTTTGATACCCGTATCTACCATTCGGTGAAGTTTTCTCGAGAATTAGGTCAGGGAGGCGTCAAAGGCGTTTTCCGCAGTTCTTATTTACCACCCGTACCTGCCCTTCGTCCATCCACAGGGGTAGATGAATGGGTAGAAGAAGTTCTCCAACGTTTTCACCTTATCCATGAATAAATCATGCCTTCCATCCAAGAAAAACGACAAAAGATATTGAGTGCCAAACTCCAAGAGATGGGCGATATCGGGGTTACGAAGCGTAGTGCAGAGGAGTCCCCCTTTTTCGACCAACCCGTTGAGTTAGAGCCACAAGAGGCTCCGATACCGACAGAGGAGACATCCGAGGATGCTATACCTACGATTAGTGAGACAGAGAACGAACTCCATGTCGCTTATACCATGGACACCGTTGATGAGGATGAGGTCTTGAGAGAGGAACTGATGTTCACTCCCGATCCGACTCCGGAGGTTTCTCCATCGGCAATTCTTGCCCGTGACCTTGTGCGCATGGGATGCTGGAGCAAACATGACGATACCCTCGATGAAGAGGATGAAGCAGAAGTTCAGGCAACCCTCAGTAAAGTGCAAGGCACTGACTTGATCGAGAAGTACAAAGAAAACCTCAAGGCACAAGAATCGAAGCATACCAAGTTCTTGGAAGCCATGCGTCGTGCAGAGGAAGCTCAAATACAAAGCGATATGGTAAAAACTGAACACCTCCCAAGACAAGAACTTCAAGGAGGCAACGAAAGAACCTTAGACTATTACCTCTAAAACACAAGCGGAGTAATGGATGGGGTAGCACATGAAGGTTACACGCAAGTAGTACCATGAAAACGAGCTACAGAGGTGCTCC
This sequence comes from Porphyromonas sp. COT-108 OH1349, assembly GCF_000768755.1. Taxonomy (NCBI): domain Bacteria; kingdom Pseudomonadati; phylum Bacteroidota; class Bacteroidia; order Bacteroidales; family Porphyromonadaceae; genus Porphyromonas; species Porphyromonas sp. COT-108 OH1349. The sequence goes on from NZ_JRAH01000003.1 coordinate 51,479, forward strand.
CCATCCTGACCTCCCCACACAACAGAGAACAACCTATTCATAATCAATAACAATAAATCCAACAACATGAACAGAAAGAAAATCGCATTGATGTTGCTCCTTATCGCCACTGCGACCGCAGGAGCTTATGCACAGGGCAACGGTATGGCCGGTATCAACGAAGCCACCAAAATGGTCACGAGCTATTTCGATCCCGGTACCAAATTGATTTATGCCGTTGGAGCCGTGGTCGGCTTGATTGGGGGAATCAAGGTATACAATAAGTTCAGCTCGGGAGACCCTGATACAAGCAAGACAGCAGCCTCTTGGTTTGGGGCATGTATCTTCCTTATCGTGGCTGCCACCATCCTTAGAAGTTTCTTCCTCTAATGGCATCTTGGGAAATCAATAAAGGTGTAGGACACACAGTGGAGTTCAAGGGCTTGAAAGCTCAGTACCTCTTTCTCTTTGCGGGAGGGCTTCTAGGGACTTTCATCATGGTGATCGTATTGTACCTCTTGGGCATTAGTCAGCTCGTTTGCCTTGGCATAGGCGTATTGGGTGCCACGCTGGTGGTGTGGCAAACATTCGCTATGAACCGCAAGTATGGTGAACATGGGCTGATGAAGCTCGGAGCAGTACGCTCCCTCCCTCGTTACCTTTTGAACCGGCGTATCGTTTACCACCTCTTTCGTAACCTCAAATCACAAACGACAAGATGAGAAACAGCAGTAAGATGAGCACTCTGGAGGCGAAGTTCCCCCTGCTCGCTATTGAACAGGGATGTATCATCAGCAAGGAAGCCGACATAGCGGTGGCTTTTCGGGTGGAATTGCCCGAACTCTTCACGGTGACTTCGGCCGAATACGAAGCGATGCACTCGGCTTGGCATAAGGCGGTTAAGGTGCTGCCTAACTTCAGCATCGTGCATAAGCAGGATTGGTTTATTGTGGAGGAGTACCAAGGAAAACTCTCGGAGGGAGGATTGAGTTTTCTCGCTCGCTCTTCGGAGCGACACTTTAATGAGCGTCCTTATCTGCACCACTCGGTCTATCTCTTCCTTACCAAAAGCAATAAGAAGCGTATGGCACAGCAGAGCAATTTCTCTACTCTCTGCCGTGGGCATCTTGTCCCCAAAGAGATTGAGGACAAAGAAGCCGTCATCAAGTTTATGGAAGCCGTCGATCAGTTCGAGCGCATCATCAACGACACGATGCTCATTCGTTTAGAGCGTATGACGGAAGAGGAGCTTGTGGGGACAAAGGAGAAAAGCGGTTTACTTGACCGTTATTTCTCTCTTTCCGATGAGCATCATGCTTCGCTGGAGGACATCCGATTGGGTGCCGACCTTGTACGTGTAGGCGACAATAGGCTTTGCTTGCACACTCTCAGCGACACGGACGACCTGCCAACGACTGTCAGCACGGATAGCCGTTACGAGCGACTATCCACCGACCGCAGTGACTGCCGCCTCTCCTTTGCTTCGCCCATAGGGCTGATGCTTCCATGTAATCACATCTACAACCAATACCTCTTCATTGAGGATAGCGATGCCAACCTGCACGCTTCGAGAAGCAGGCAAGAAATATGCACTCCTTGGCTCGCTACAGCCGTAGCAACCAGATCAACGAGGAGTGGCTACAAGAGTACCTTAATGTCGCCCATTCTCAGGGTCTCTGCTCCATCCGTGCCCACTTCAATGTACTGGCATGGAGTAGTGACAGCGAGGAACTGCGACAAATCAAGAACGATGTGGAAAGTGCCTTGGCTCTTATGGAGTGCAAGCCCCGACACAACACTATTGATGTGGCTACGCTCTACTGGGCAGGCATCCCCGGCAATGCTGCCGACTTCCCCTCGGAAGAGAGTTTCTATACTTTCATCGAGCCTGCGCTCTGCTTTTTCACAGCCGAGACAAACTACAAGGACTCACTTTCTCCCTTTGGTATCAAGATGGCAGACCGCCTGTCGGGTAAGCCCATACACCTGGACATCTCTGACCTCCCGATGAAAAAGGGCATCATCACCAACCGCAATAAGTTCATTCTTGGTCCGTCGGGCAGTGGCAAAAGTTTCTTTACAAATCACATGGTGCGCCAGTACTACGAGCAGGGGGCACACGTCCTGCTTGTCGATACGGGTAACTCCTATCAAGGTTTGTGCGAACTCATCCATGGCAAGACGAAGGGCGAGGATGGAGTCTACTTCACCTATACGGATGAGAATCCCATCTCTTTCAACCCCTTCTATACGGATGATTATCTCTTTGATGTAGAGAAACGAGAGAGTATCTGCACCCTGCTTTTGACTCTTTGGAAGAGTGCGGAGGAACAGATTACCAAGACCGAGGCGGGGGAGCTTGGTTCGGCTGTCAATGCCTATATCGAACTCATTCGTTCGGATAGAAGCATTACTCCCTGCTTCAATACCTTCTACGAGTATCTGCGTGATGTGTACCGAGAGGATATGGGTAAGCGAGAGATTGAGGTTACCCTCTCCGACTTCAACATCAACAACCTCTTAACGACCCTCAAGCAGTACTACCGAGGCGGTCGCTACGACTTTTTGCTGAACTCGGATAAGAACATCGACCTCCTAAGTAAACGCTTCATCGTCTTTGAGATTGATGCGGTGAAGGATAATAAAGACCTCTTCCCTGTGGTGACCATCATCATCATGGAAGCTTTCATCAACAAGATGCGTCGTCTCAAGGGCATCCGCAAGATGATTCTCATCGAGGAGGTATGGAAAGCGATTGCTTCGGCCAATATGGCGGACTATATCAAGTATTTGTATAAGACCGTCCGAAAGTTCTTTGGTGAGGCAATTGTCGTCACGCAGGAGGTGGACGACATCATTCAGTCGCCCATCGTCAAGGAGAGTATCATCAACAATTCCGATTGCAAGATCCTGCTCGACCAGCGTAAGTATATGACCAAGTTCGACGGCATACAGGCGATGTTGGGCTTATCGGAGAAGGAGAAGAACCAAATCCTCTCCATCAATCAGAACAACGACCCGAATCGCCTCTATAAGGAAGTATGGATAGGCTTGGGCGGTATGCAGTCTGCGGTTTATGCTACGGAGGTGTCGCTGGAGGAATACCTCACCTACACGACCGAAGAGACTGAAAAGCTCGAAGTGATGCGCCTCTCGGAAGAGTTAGGCGGAGACATCGAAACAGCTATCCGTCGCTTGGCTATGGAGAAACGACAGAAGTAAAACCCTTAAACAACAGAACCCATGAAAAAGTACATCCTTATGGCTCTCCTTGGATTGAGCCTCTTTACTACACAAGCCCACGCTCAGTGGGTCGTAAGTGACCCTATGAACTTTGCGGGGAATATTGCCAATACGGTCAAAGAGATTGCCACAGCCTCCAAGACCGTCAAGAACACCTTGAACGGTTTCAAGGAGGTGGAGAAACTCTATAATGACACCAAGAAATATTACGATGCTCTCAAGAAGGTGAATAACCTCATCGGCGATGCCTACAAAGTGAAGGAGACCATCTTGATGGTGGGTGACATTTCAGAGATTTATGTCTCCTCCTATAAAAAGATGCTCAGTGATACGAATTTCCGTCCTACTGAGCTGGCTGCCATGGCTTCGGGCTACAGTAAACTTCTGGAACTGAGCGGAGAGAGTCTGAAGGAGTTGAAATCCGTAGCTAAGAGCAATGTCTTCTCCATGAACGACAGCGAGCGGATGCAAATGATAGACCGCATCTATAACACCGTTCGAGAGTATCGCTCTTTGGTATCGTACTACACCCGAAAGAATATCTCTGTGAGCTACGTGAGGGCACGACAAAAGGGAGAGCTCGAGCAGGTACGCTCCCTATATGGAAGTTCAGACATACGTTACTGGTAAGCCATGGATTTTTCAAGTTTACACGAACTGCTTCGTTCCACCTATCAGGAGATGATGCCCTTGGCCTCGGAGATGACAGGTATTGCCAAGGGGATAGCCGGCTTGGGAGCCCTGTTTTACATTGCCATACGTGTTTGGTCGTCACTGGCCAGAGCAGAGCCGATAGATGTCTATCCTTTGCTTCGCCCCTTTGTTTTGGGCTTCTGTATCATGTTTTTCCCTACGGTGGTACTTGGTACGATGAATGCTGTTCTCTCTCCCGTGGTGAAAGGCACAGAACAGATGGTACACAAGCAGGAGGGAACACTTGACAAACTGACTGCAGAACGTAACAAACTGCAGGAGGAGGCCTACCTGCGTAATCCCGAAACCGCTTATCTCGTCTCGAATGAGAAGTTTGACCAAAAGATAGAAGAGATGGGGATTATCGGCCCCGAAGATGCCGTAACTATTGCAGGAATGTATGCCGAACGTGCCGCCTACCAAACCAAGCGATGGTTCATGAAAAAGGTGCAAGACCTTTTGGAGCTTATCTTTCATGCTGCCGGTCTTGTCATCGATACGCTCCGAACCTTCATTTTGATTGTCCTCTCCATCCTCGGTCCTGTGGTCTTTGGCATTGCCGTATGGGATGGTCTTTCGGGGTCACTGACCGCATGGTTTTCACGCTACATCTCAGTCTATCTCTGGTTACCTGTCAGCTCCATCTTGACAGCCCTTCTGACAAAGATTCAAATCTTGATGATTCAGAAAGACATCGCCCTGTTAAGTGACCTCAACTACATTCCCGAAGTGGGCAGTTGGTACTATATGGTCTTTTTCCTTATCGGTATCATCGGCTACTTCTCTGTTCCGACCGTTTCGGGATGGATTATCGAAGCAGGAGGAGGTATCGGTTCTTATGGACGTAATGTGAATCAGACGGCTCAACGAGGAGCTCAGGGAGCTTATCTCGGAGGAAAAGCCGCTGCTGCAGGCGCAGGAGCCTCTATCGGTAACATCGGAGGTCGTATCAAAGGAGCTCTACTGAGAGGGAAAGGAAACTAATAAGGAAGAACAAACAGCATTTTTATGGAATTCAAATCACTCACCAATATCGAAACCTCATTCAAGCAGATACGGCTTTATGCGCTGCTTTTTGTACTGCTCTGCATTGCCGTCTGTAGCTATGCGCTCTATGCCTCCTACTCTTTTGCCTCTCAGCAGAGGGAGAAGATCTATGTTTTGGACGAAGGGAAATCACTCATTTTGGCACTCAGTCAGGATGCCGCAATGAATCGCCCTGTCGAGGCACGTGAGCATGTCAGACGATTTCATGAGCTCTTCTTTACGATTGCACCCGACAAGGCAGCCATCGAAGGGAATATGGAGCGAGCCTTTCTGCTCTGTGACAAATCCGCATTCAACTATTACAAAGACTTGGCAGAAAAAGGCTACTACAATCGAGCCATCTCTGGAAATGTCAACCAACGGATAGAGATCGACTCTATCCACTGCAATTTTAACAGCTACCCCTATGAGGTAACAACCTATGCTCGCCAGTTCATCCTGCGTCAGAGTAACGTTACGGAGCGTAGTCTCATTACGACCTGCACGCTTCAGAACTCCGTCCGCTCGGATAATAACCCACAGGGCTTCTTAATGGAGCATTTTCTTGTGCGTGAAAACCGAGATCTACAAACCTATAAACGCTAAGCCTATGTCCACTCGCTTTTCATTCTGCCGCCACTACTTACGTCTGCACTACCGGTTGAGGGAGCAGTGCGATAGGCTCAGTCCAAAGGCTCGCAAACGTTTGGTCTATGGCATTAGTGCCGCCTACCTATTTTGTTCGCTGGCGATGATAGTACAGTTCTTCCTCCCTCATCGGGAAGAGGCACTGCCCATCCACACGAATCAATACATCGATGCTCCGATACCTACAAACTCTGTAGATAGCATCGGAAGTCGTCTGACTAAAATCTCTCAACAAATGATTGAACATTATGGATAAAAAACAGAAAGAACAACTGAAAAAAGGCTTGGTCTTCGGTGGGCTTGGACTCCTTTGTGCCCTCTCGATGTGGTTCATCTTTGCTCCTTCGGACAAGGATAAGACCAAAGAACAGGAGGGACTTAACAAAGATATTCCCCAAGCCACGGTCGAGCAACTTACAGATAACAAACTCAAAGCCTATGAACTGGGCGATCAGTCTGCCCAAGAAGAGCAAACTCAAGCTGAGATAGGAAAACTATCCGACTATTTCGCCGAAGCAGCTACTTTGTCCGAGGATGAAGTTCAGCGACAGACATCTTCCACGAAGATCGAGGGCTCGCTCCAACGTTACGAGGAGAACAACCGACTGGTAAGTTCCTTTTACGATCACGATCCATACCAAGAGGAACGTGAAGCCTTGCATGCGGAGATTGAAGCCCTCAAAGAGGAGTTGGCTCAGCGAGATGAGGGGGAAAAAGACGAGGAGGAGAAACAGCTTGCTCTTATGGAGAAGAGCTATCAGATGGCATCGAAGTATCTTCCCAAGGGAACGGCTCCCCTCGGCAATGCCAATGCCAGAGCGACAGAGCGACCTGTTGCTGAAGGTCATATGACAACGACTTCTCCGGAACCCGTGATGACGGTCTTGACTGAGCGTAAGCCAATTGTCTCCTCTCTCAGTCAGCCGATGACGGACTCTGCCTTTATACAGGAATATGGCATGAAGGAGCGCCACATTGACTTTCATTCTCTCTCGAATCAGAGTCCTTCCCCACAGTGTAACACCCTGCGAGTGGTAGTCGATCGCACGACCACACTCCAAGAGGGCGAGTATGTAGCCCTCCGACTACTCGAAACGGCTCGCATCAAGGACTTGCGTATCCCTCGTGGGGGCAAGCTCATCGCCCAAGCCAAGATTGAGGGTAACCGTATGCAACTGCTCATCAAGAGCATAGAAGTAGGCGGACAGATTATCCCCGTCAAGCTCTCTGCCTACGACACAGACGGACAGGAGGGTATCCATATTCCAGGCTCTGAGAACGTGTCTGCCCTCAAGGAGATGGGAGCGAATATCGGTGGCTCGATGGGGACGTCCTTCACCTTTGCCAGTTCAGCCAAAGACCAAATCATCTCCGAGGCTGCTCGTGGTGTAATGCAGGGAGCAAGCCAGCTTTTGCAAAAGAAGCTTCGCACCATCAAGGTCACCCTCAAAGGAGGGTATCGCCTATTCTTAGTACAAACCAAGTGACGACTTTGCATAATAGCTGCATTACCGCGTTACCTGCGAGTTTAGGGTTCAGTCACTTACCTCAGTAAGCTCCCTTCGCCCTCGCTCTTGGTGCCTTGTACTGCACCCATTCTGCAAGCCCGTAATCAATAAATTAAACCAATAAGACAATGAAAAGAATGTTTCTATCTGCCCTTATGCTTGTGGCAGGCATCACAACAACCTTTGCCCAAAATAATGAGGGGTATCGCCCTCTCAACTCGGGTGACCTTTATCGAGGAATGACCAAAGCGATCCCCTCGGGGCGTGTCGTTTTGCCTTATGGGCTTGAGGTTACTTTCGAGAAGACCTCACACCTAATCTTTCCTGCACCGATTCGCTATGTAGACCTTGGGAGTAACAACCTCATTGCTGGCAAGGCGGAAGATGCCGAGAACGTCTTGCGTGTCAAGGCTGCCGTGCGTGACTTTGAGACCGAGACCAATATGAGCGTCATCTGTGAGGACGGCTCCTACTATGCTTTCAACGTGAAGTATGCCGACGAACCCGAAAAGCTCAGCATCGAGATGAAGGACTTTCTGTCCAGCACAGAGGGGAGACTACCCAGCAATCGTGCCGACATCTACTTTAAGGAACTCGGCAACGAATCGCCTATTCTGGTCAAGCTGATGATGGAGACCATTCATCAGAACAACAAGCGAACGATCAAGCATATCGGCGTACAGCAGTTTGGCATCAAGTTTCTGCTTCGTGGCTTGTATGCCCACAATGGGCTTCTGTATTTGCATACCCGTATCGACAACGAAACGAATATGCCGTACTCGGTGGACTTCATCACCTTTAAGGTCGTGGATAAGAAGGTCGCTGGGCGTACCGCCATCCAAGAGCGAGTATTGCAGCCCTTGCGTGCCTACCATCAGGTGATGCAGGTGCGTGCCGAGGATAGCGAGCGTACAGTCTTTGCCCTTGAGCAGTTGGCTCTTTCTGAGGACAAACAGCTCGAAGTAACGCTCTACGAACGAAACGGCGGTCGTACGCTTTCCTTCTACCTCGAGCAGGAGGACCTGCTACTTGCCCGAAAGATTGATAAGCTCAAACTCAAATGGTAAGCCCTATGAAGAAGCACCTATTCTTATCAGCCTGTGTAGCGGTGGCAATGGCTTTTGCTTTGCCCTCGCACGCACAGCGACTTATCCCGAAGCAAAAGGGGATTGAGGTGGTGGCATCCGTGCCAGTGATTAAGGGCGAGAAGCTCTTTGCTGAGAAAAAAATTGGCATGGGGGTTTCGCTCACGAAATACCTCAAGCGAGAGAACTATGCCTTTCTCTCGGCAGAGTACGAAGACCAGAGCCTGCCATATCGCACCTACCAAGTGCCGATGCGTGATATGCTCCTGCAAGTAGGCTATATGCAACCTATCCTCTCGGATAGAGGCAAGAACATCTTTGGCTACCTCGGTATCTCTGCCCTCGGAGGTTATGAGGAACTCAATGAAGAAAAGTCTTTGCTACCCGATGGGGCAACCCTGCTTGACCGCTCTCGCTTCGTCTATGGCGGTGCGGTGCATAGTAGCATTGAGTGCTTCCTCTCAGATAGGTTGCTCCTCGTCCTCAAAGCTCAGGGGCGGCTACTTCTCGGTTCAGATGTGCATCGTTTTCGTCCTGCACTCTCGGCAGGCATTAAGTTCAACCTTTAAGCAACAAGAGAACAATGAAAAAGAAAATCTTTAATACACTGTGGGTCGTGGGGGTACTCACTTTTGCTGGGGTTTGTTTACCTGCTTGTAATCGGGAGTTGGATGTGCAGCAGTCTTACGACTTCGCTTTGCAAACGATGCCTGTTCAAAAGGACATCAAGAAAGGCGAAACAGCCGAAATCCGTTGCTCCCTTAGACGAGGGGGCAACTTTGCCGACACCCGATACACCCTCCGTTACTTTCAACCCGAGGGCAAGGGTATCCTAAGAATGGACGATGGCTTAGTCTTCAAGCCCAACGACCGCTATCCCTTGACGAGGGAGGAGTTCCGTTTGTACTACACCTCTCAGTCGGCAGACCGCCAAACGATAGATGTGTATATCGAGGATAACTTCGGCAAAGTACAACAACTGACCTTTGCCTTCAACAATAAGAAGGCAGAGGAGGAGAAAAAGAAAGATGGCTAACTGGATACTTGCACTCTGTCTACTGTGCTTGGGGGCTTTGCCCTCTATGGCACGGAGGCGAGTGCGTTGGGTAGACTTACCGCCTTTTGAGCGAGCTGTGCTTTTCGTCAAACACTTTGAGGGCTGGCACGGCAAGAAGCATCATCCCTATGTCGGCTATGGTCACGAGCTTAAAAAGGGCGAGAAGTTTACGGCAGAGATGACGGAGCGACAAGCCGACTCCCTTTTGCGTGCCGACCTTTGGGAATGCTTTGAGGTGTTTAGGGACTATGGCAAAGACGCTTTGCTCTTGACGCTGCTCTCTTACAATATCGGTGTGGGGCGCCTGCTCGGCTACGGCAAACAAGGCAAAAGCCAGCTGCTTCGCAAGATTGAGCAAGGGGATAGGAATTTCTACAAGGAATACCTATCCTTTTGCCACTACAAAGGCAAGGTCTTGCGAGGGTTACTCAAACGTAGAAAAGTGGAGTTTGCTCTGTTTTATATCCCATAATAGTTTGCCCCAATTATAAGAAATTTGGATGTTCTCGAAAAAAAGAGTGTACCGCATCTTTCATCCTATTGTAATATGCTTCCTCCCCTCCAGAAAGAGGACATGATGGATGATACGAGTTCACTATAATGAGGCGATATTTTTCCGAAAAATAGATCCACTCATCATTCCCTTCACCAAAAGCCTTTATGTCTGGATACAGCTCTCTCAAGAGTTCCGTTCCATAAAGACGAGTGCAATCTAAGTAAATAGTAGCTCGCTTGTATATTTCTAATTGCTTCAAAAGCAACGGACGAAAATTTTGAATGTATTGGGCTAATGTTTGATTAGCAATTGAACTTTTCCCAGGAACTTTTTTGAGATTTATCCTTACCCAAGGCTCAGTTTCAAAACATTCTTGAGCGTCCTCTGTAGATGGGAATTCTGGCATTAGACCATTGTTGTTCATATTTAGTAATCCATATATCCAACGACGAAGATTACGATAAAACGCATACCGGACGGATGCAGTTGGCTCCTCAGTCCCGTTTTTGCGCCCCTGATCCTCTCTAATATCCCAAGCTACACTATCATTAAGGTCTTTGGTGAGAACTACTAAACCTCGTTTTCGATTGCAATAGCGTTCCCACTCGACTTCCTCGTTGCCAGGGTATCTTCCCCAGTAGCCGTTTTTATAGTAAAACTCTCCCAGATAATGTAAACCATCTGGAGACACTTCTTCGTCATTAGCCAAAAGCTTTTGATAGTCTTCGAAGATAAGTTCTTCTTGTGTATGTATAGTTTCCATTTGTTCTGAAAATAAAACATTTACAAATATACAATTTTTAGGGTCGAATCAGGAGTTTCTCAGCGACTTTCTTTTGCTTCTTTTCTTTTGGTCGCCTGCTCGTTTCAAAGACAAAGAAAAGAAGCCCCGAAGTGATTTGTTTAATCGCTTCGGGGCTTTTTGATTTATTCGTGTTCCGTTATTGGGAGTCCTTGTATCGGCTCTGTAAGGTTGCCACAAATAAGTGGCAAAAGTTTCGGGCTTCTTCTTCGGTGAGAAAGTAGTTCCCACACGCATACAAACTAATACCAGGGGCATCTTCTCGGGTAGGGTCTTCCCACTCATAGGTATCTGCACTGCGTGGAATGCCCGTGTCTACAAAGTAGTATAAACCTTTACTCCCTGCCCGATGTGAACATCTGTCTTGCATTAGGGTATTACGAAAAAGATAGATGCGTAATACGCGGCTTCCTCCTCAGTTGAGAAATAGTTGCCACTCTCGTTTCTCAGTTCATCAATGGTCTTAAAAGGAAGTCCTTCTTTTCCTCTATCCCACGTTCTTACTACTTACATATCTCGGTCTATATACCAATAGCCTTCGTCGGCTTTGGCTCTCCATCGTGGAGCGATGTCAAATGTCAAACTGCTCATATTGTATTCTTATTTAGGCTATTGCTTTCATTCTATCTCTAAACACTTGTTGGTTGGCATTAACCAAGTCAATGATGCGGTCGTGGTACTCTGTGTTCTTGTTCTGCAAGCCACGACACTGAATGACCTTTATCGTTTCAAGCGATACCTCAATGGTTTCTATTCGCTTGCCCTCAATGCTTGCCGATAGGATAAGGCTCTGCTCTTTGAGGTAGTACTCGTTGGTAAACACACAATGGTGTAAGGCTTTGCCTTCTTCCATATACTCCGCTACACTCTCTAAGACACGCACCTCAATCGTGCCGTCTGTAAAGGCGATGCCAAAGAATGGTGCTTTGAGGGCTTGAAAACGCTCCTCATTCTCTATGGCTTTTTGTCGTCTTTGGGCTTCGGCTTCCTTATCTCGCTGTGCCTGCAACTGCCTTAGTCTTGGGATAGAGGGGGCAATGAGCAATAAAGCGATAGGCTTCATTCTCGTTGCGAATAGTAGGCAAAGGTATTGGGTCGCTGTTGGTGCTTGCCTTGGCTTTCACTCGCTTCGGCTCTTGCAACTTGCGAAGCTCTTCAGCTTGGTACTGCTGTATCGCCTGCTTGCGTGCTTCGGCTTTCTCTTCTTCGGTGAGGACTATGGTGTGATTGACTACCACATTGCAGGCGACACGGCTACCCACTTCTAAATCGTCCTCATCATAGTAGTGTACCGCCATAGAGTAGATTTCATCGTCCTCCTCAAAGCCGTTGCAACCGCTCTGCTGTACCTGCTGTAAGATGTAGGTGATGGCAGTCCTCAATGTTCTTGTGGGGCTTTGCCAAGTTAGGAGCAAACAGAGGGTCTGTGGCTGCTCTCCCATTGAGATACTCGGCTATGGTGCGTGTGAATTGTGCTGTTCCGTTCATTGTTTTATCGCTTGACTAAGGCTGATTGATACGCAGGAGCGAGGGTGTTTGAATGCCCTTGCCCTCTAATTTCAAGAGCTAATTTTCAGGTTAATCAATCATAAGGTATAGCATTATCCGAATGCAAGGTATACGTCTTGTGAGCAAAACGTATACGTTTTGGGACAGTAGGGTTTGGGCTTCCCTCGGAAAGGGTATTTGGCGAAGCCACAAAACGAACCGCCTTGCCTTATTCTAAGCCTTACGAAGGCTTCCTCGTAAGTGCCTGCCTGCACATTAAAGTGTGTGCGTTCGGGGCAGGTAACCTTGCGGTCTTGATAGAATGCGTAATTTGCCATAGTCTTCTTAGTATTTAGGGATTTCTACTATTTGGTTGATGCGTCCCGAGAGGTACTTGCGTAGGCTGGTGCGGTCGGGTGCATAGTACTCAGCCCATTGTCCGTATTGATTGACCAAGTACTTTTTCAGCACATCCAAGAAGTCAAAGCGATAACCCATCACGGGTACGGCGGTGCGGAAATAGGTGTTGCTGTTCACGGCTTCGCATAGCCAATCCTTATCCTCACGGCTCATCCCTTCGCCACGATTGAGTTTCACACGCAAGAGGTAGGCTTTACTTGCACTCAGAGTCTCCAAGGGTTGTACCTCCCACTGCACGAACTTGGTCGCCACGGCACACTCGCATTCCTCAAGTCCTGAATTTATGCGGTAATGAGAGGAGGAGCTATATCCTTTTCTGTTCATCGGAGATGTTGTTTTTACGTTCTGCTTATCCATAGTGACATTTTTTTTGCGTCCAAAGATCGGAGTATGCTGATTCCTTTTTTCGAGCGAAACAGAGGTAGGGGGCGAGGAGCGACACAAAGTTTGGGCGGAAAATACTACCTGGAGCGAAGCCAAGCGAAACGCAAGTGTGGAGATTTTCCAGCCCAACCGTAGGCTTGACCTTGGGGCAGCCCAAGCCCCACACTACCTTTGCAAGGAAAAAGAAACAGCATCCATCTGCTACGCAATAAGTGGAACGGAGGATGAAGAAGCAGAAGTGCAACGCTAAAGAGTTGGAAACAAAAAAGGTGGCAAGCTCCGAAGAGCCCGCCACCCGTTAAGATGATTATCTCAGATTAGAAGATGTAAATCAGTATTGCCGCCAAGATGGCTAACCAGAAGAGATAGCCGAGAATGGTGAAAGTGATTTGCAGAATGGTCCTTACCACGAACCGCAGTACCAGGAAACCCACGAAGATGCCAATGACGGTTACGACTTGAGGAGTAACGAGCTTGGCGATGAAATAGACAGCTGCGACCACGACAGAGAGAAGGAGCGTCAGCTCGATGAACCGTCGCCAGTCGATGCTACGGACAGGCTTGGCTGTCTGTGGTTTATCGTTAGTAGACTTTGCCCGAATGAAGATGGGGCTGTGTACATCGTGATTCATAACTGAAGTATTCATATCTGGGAGCATTTTAGAGTTTCAAGAGCGAGCCCAAGATACTCCGACCTCCAAAGACAAGGGCTTGCGCCTTGGCGTGTGGGACGGAGTGTATATCTTGGCTCTTGATGCTCCAATGCTCCCGATAGGATTAAGTTACTTCGATGCTTCAGCCTTCTCCATCGTAGGCAAGTTGTTATTCTCAATAAGCTCGACAATCGTGCCTGTGAGTTCGGTGTAGAGAGCCTCGTACTCAGTGCTTCCGTCGAAGTCGTCTGTGAGGTCATACTTCGCGAAGACTGCTTGAATGAATTGATTGCCAAGTAGAATGGGAGCAAGTTTTTCTGGTAGTGGTTCGGGCAATTCTTCGCTGAACTCATTCTCTAAAATAGACACAAGGGTATTGTGCTTAGAGAAGTGTAATCCTTGGTAAAGGACTTCGCTCGACATCGCCTCAGCTTCGAGGTGGGAGAAGCCCTGCGATATGGCATCGCAGTAAGCGGTGAGTGTTGCATCGACACGAGCTGAAATAAAGGCTGTGTCTGTCATTAACTCGGAGTGATAATCATTGAGGTAAGTTTCCAACTTCAAACGGAAGTAAGAAAGCTCTTTCTTAGTCTGATTCATAATATCATTCTGATTTTAGATGAAACAAGTCTTTGTTAGATGCCCATGGCGGTATTGAATTTATCAAGTTTTTCGGCGAGTTGCTCCATATCATGCTCTATTTTTTTGTTAGTGATACGGGCATAGATTTGCGTGGTCTTTATGTTGGTATGCCCTAGCATCTTCGATACGCTTTCGATAGGTACACCTTTAGAGAGCGACATCGTTGCAAAGGTGTGGCGAGCTAAGTGGAAGGTCAGATTCTTCTTGATTCCACAGATGTCGGCAATCTCTTTGAGGTAGGCATTGGTCTTCTGGTTAGAGAGCATCGGGAAGAGTTTCCCCTCTCGATAAGTTTGGTCGCCATATTTGGCGATGATACTTTTAGGTATGTCCAGGAGGAGAACATTGGTCGAAACACTAGTCTTCTGACGCTGCGTCATAATCCACCGCTTGTCGCCTATAGTGACGATGTGGTCGGGTGTGAGGTTGGCCACATCAATATAAGCCAGCCCTGTGAAGCAGGAGAAGATAAAAATATCCCGAACGAGTTCGAGACGTTGTAGTCCGAGTTGCTTGTTCGCTATTTTGAGAATCTCCTCATCGGTCAAGAAACCTCGATTGACAGGTTCCAAGTGGAAGCGATGATTGAGGAAGGGATCATGATGAATAACACCCATCTTACCCCCAAGGATAACAATCGTCTTGAATGTTTTCATAGTCTTTGTCGCCGTGTTGGGATTTTGCCCAACAATGGTACGCAGATAGATGTCAAACTCACGAATGACCGTAAAGGTCAATTCTGATAGTTTGAGGTCGGAGCGTTTGTAGTTCTGCTGTAAGAACTCAGCAAAGCGACGCTTACATACATTATACTTCTGGAGTGTGGCAGGAGCGATAGATAGTCCGACTTGCTGTGCGATGTCTGCGTTGTGCTTATCGAAAAGTTGCATTATCGTGTCAATGTCAACTTTCTTCCCTAAGAATTCGGTTTTGATACGCTCCAAGCATAAGTCGTCGCTATCCTCCAGTTTGCGATAAATGTTTTGCAAGCCATTGCGGATATTGTCCAGCTCCAAGTTAATACTGAGGGCTTCGGTAGTACGTCCCTTTATTTTCTCGTTTACACAGTCCCACTGTGTTTTCACGACAGCGATGCCCGTAGATCCAAGGGATAGACGCTCGTTGTTGAGGTAAATTCTCAACATCACAGGAGTCTTGCCATCCTTGTTGACATAGTTGCTTCTAAGATAGAAGGCTGTTCTAAAAATAGACTTCATACACATCTGTTTTTAAGAGTTGTAGCCAAGGCGAGAAAAATTGTAGCCACGGTGACCATAAATTGTAGCCAAAACGTGAAAACTAAACCTCTGTAACCACGCTACAAAGTTCTACATAATACTTTGAATAACAGCAATGTATGAGTACTCTAAACGAACTCCCTACGTACTCTTGGCTACAATTTTCAATCGGCTCGAAAAAGTGTAGCCAGATTGTAGCCATTTGAGAGTATTTTGGGAGTATTTGCGACCTCTGTACGTACTCTGAGAAGATGTGTAGGTATAAAAGAAAAGTATCGTAACTCATTGAAGTTACGATACTTACTGATTTTGTTGGTGTTTTCTGAACTCTTGTTCAGAGTACCTCAAGCGGAGAGAGAGGTCGGTGAACCTTCCCCCTTATGTGCTTAAAAGTCAATGCTTTTGTTTTTCCAAACTTATAATCGGTAACGAAATAGGCACAAATTAAATAGCCTTATTTGTCCACCTTTGACCTATGCTCTTCTGCATATATCGTGGGTTCAAAGATACATATAAATTTCATATTTGCAAATTATTTAGTCCTCAATACTTTAGCGTTAGTGCAAGGTGCAAGCTTATCTATATAGATACTTGCACCTTGCACTAAAAAATGCAGAAAAATTTGTTTGTTTGAAATATTGTTCGTAGTTTTGCGAACAACAAATAAAGGAGATAGAATTGTGAAGATTAAGAATGACATTGAAGAACAGGAATTAATTGCCCGCTTTGCAAAAGCAATGGGACATCCTACCCGGATTGCGATACTACTGTTTTTGGCATCGCAAGAAAGTTGTTTCTTTGGGGATATTCACGATGAACTTCCGATAGCTAAAGCGACCGTATCACAGCACTTAAAAGAACTCAAAGATGCGGGCTTAATTCAGGGAGAAATCGAAACCCCGAAAGTGAGGTATTGTATCAATAAGGAGAACTGGGAAATAGCCCGAAAGTTATTTGCAGACCTTTTTAATGTATATGTAAAAGATGTATGCTGTTAATCAGCATATATTTTTTCCGACAGACGTTCGTTGTTTGGCGAACTACATTCATTTGGTATGTTCAGATAAATAAAGTGATATGAAAATTAGAAAAGTAAAATTAGAAGACGCCCGTAGGATTTGTGAAATATATAACTATTACATTGAGAATACGGCTGTAACATTTGAAACTGCTCCTGTTTCAGTAGAAGAAATGAAAGGACGTATCAGTGAGATTATTGATTCCGGATTTTCCTATTATGTCGGAGAAATCAATGGTAATATAGTAGGATACTATTACATCCACAAATGGAATGGCAGGTGTGCTTATTCATCTACAAAAGAGGTTACAATTTATTTAGATAAAGACCATACCGGAAAAGGATTTGGAACAGTGTTATACAACCATCTATTCCAAAACTTAGATAAAAAAAATATCCATGTGTTAATTGCTGGAATTTGTATTCCAAATGAAGGCAGTGTAAAGTTGCACGAGAAATTTGGATTCAAGCAAGCTTCACACATGAAAGAAATAGGATGGAAATTTAATCAATGGCAGGATGTCGGTCATTGGTTGCTTAACATAAATAATTGAAGCTATGAAAATACTTATTCTATGTACTGGTAACAGTTGTCGTAGCCAAATGGCACATGGGTTCTTGCATTCTTTTGACCCATCACTAAAAGTATATTCCGCAGGGACAAAAGCGAGTGGAAAATTAAATCCTCAAGCAGTGGAAGTTATGAAAGATGCCGGAATAGATATTTCACACCATACATCCGACAATGTAGATAAATACTTGAATGAAGAATGGGACTATGTTATTACGGTTTGCGGTGGTGCAAATGAAAGTTGTCCTACCTTTTCCGGTAATGTAAAGAATCGTTTGCACATAGGATTTGAAGACCCATCAGAAGCAACGGGTTCGCCTGAATTTATCCACTCTGAATTTATTCGGGTAAGGGACGAAATTAAAGAAGCATTTTATAAACTATATATCGAAAAAATAAAAAGCAATGAGTAAAAAGAAAATGAGTTTTTTAGATAAGAATCTCACTCTTTGGATATTTTTGGCTATGGCTATTGGCGTTGGGCTGGGTTACTTTTTCCCATCATTCAGCAGTACAATAGATTCATTATCCAGTGGAACTACAAACATCCCTTTAGCTATCGGTTTAATCTTAATGATGTACCCACCATTGGCAAAGGTCGATTACAAACAATTACCGAAGGTTTTCAAAAACGTAAAAATATTATCAGTCTCGTTAATCCTGAACTGGATTATCGGGCCAGTATTAATGTTTTTACTTGCCATCTTCTTCTTACACGATTACCCGGAATATATGGTAGGAGTAATTCTTATCGGATTAGCACGATGTATAGCGATGGTTCTTGTATGGAACGACTTAGCAGAAGGAAATACGGAATACGGTGCAGGATTAGTAGCCTTAAACAGTATCTTTCAAGTGTTCTTTTATAGCTTTTACGCTTGGTTGTTTGTTACAAAACTTCCTCCCCTATTCGGGTTTGAAGGGGCTATCGTTGATATTTCTATCGGTACGATTGCCGAAACGGTTGCTATCTACTTAGGTATTCCTTTCTTGATGGGAATATTAAGCCGATTTATATTGGTAAAATTAAAAGGAGAACAATGGTATAAAGAAAAGTTCATCCCTAAAATATCCCCTATAACTTTAATAGCACTGCTGTTTACTATCATCCTTATGTTCAGCCTGAAAGGTGAACTGATTGTGCAAATACCACTGGATGTAGTTCGCATAGCTATACCGTTACTTATCTACTTTGTGGTGATGTTCTTGCTTAGCTTCTTCGCAGGTAAGCTTATGGGGGCTTCTTATGATAAAAATGCTTCGATTGCCTTTACTGCAACCGGAAACAATTTTGAACTGGCTATCGCAGTGGCAATCGGTGTATTCGGATTACATAGCGGGCAAGCCTTCGCCGGAGTAGTCGGACCTTTGGTCGAAGTCCCGGTATTAATCCTGTTGGTAAACTTAGCATTTTGGCTTCGGAAGAAATATTATAAATAAACATAGTACAAACCAATAAAAAGAAAATGTATGAAGAAATGTATTTTAATCGGACTTTTTGCTGTATTGCTGGTTGCTTGTGGTGGTAATACACAAAAGAAAAACGGACAAGCTGCTGAATCTGAAACGGCAGCTAAAGAACAAGTTGCAGATGCTTCTGTGGTGAACGTGTATTATTTTCACGGAAAGCAACGCTGTAAAACCTGTGTGGCAGTTGAGAAAGTAACAAAAGAAACTATCGAAAAGGCTTTTGCTGATAACAAGAAAGTCCGTTTTGTAGAAATAAACACGGAAGATAAAGCAAATGCTAAACTGGTAGAGAAGTATGAGATTACTTGGAATGCCCTTATCATTGAAAAAGGCGATAATTATATCGACCTGACAAAAGAAGGTTTCGCCAATGCTGTCAATACTCCTGACGTGCTTACAGAACTGATTAAGAAAGAAGTAAACGCAAGGCTATAATACCTATGATGGAGTTTTTACAAAATCTTGTCGATGGGTCTAATTTCCCACTACTGACGGCATTCTTGCTCGGCTTAATGACTGCAATAAGTCCTTGTCCGTTGGCTACCAACATTACGGCTACGGCTTATTTAAGCAAGGATATTGCCGACAAAAGGCGGGTACTACTTAACGGGGTTTTCTATACTCTTGGCAGGATGTTTTCTTATACGGCTCTTGGAACTATCTTCTATTTCGGAGCAAGTCAGTTTCAGATAGCAAGGTTTCTTCAAAATATCGGTGGATTTTGGCTGGGGATAGCATTAGTTATAGTAGGAATCTTAATGCTCGATGTAATAAAATTCAAGTTTAATGGAATGAATAAACTTACATCAGGATTGGAAAATAAGCCAAATAAACGGAATTACTGGAATGCCTTTTTGATGGGAGTTGTGTTTGCTTTGGCTTTTTGTCCATATAGCGGAGTTCTTTACTTCGGGGTGCTTATACCTATGACGATAGCCAGCCCGTCAGGATTATTACTTCCTCCGGTATTTGCTATTGCCACCGGGTTACCTGTAATAATCATCGCCTGGTTATTGGCATATAGTATCGGGAATGTCGGAAAGTTCTACAATAATATGAAAACCTTTCAGGTATGGTTTAAGCGGATAGTAGCTGCCATCTTTATCATCGTAGGAGTTTATTATATCATTACAAATATTTAAAGAGAACGAAAATGGAAATTATAGTATTAGGCACTGGATGTGCAAATTGCAAAACCACGTATAACAGGGTTGCCAAAGTAATTGCCGACACGAACAGTAAAGCAACTTTGAAGAAAGAAGAAGATATACTGGAGATAGTGAAGTATAACATTATGTCGTTACCCGCTATCGTTGTGGATGGTGAAGTGAAAATAAAGGGCTATGTACCATCCGAAGAAGAGATAAAGAAATTAGTAACAGAATAAATAAAAATGATATGGTTGATTTAAAGTTAGATACCCGGAAAGCCGTAAAGATATACGACCCGGCATTGTGTTGTCCTACCGGACTATGTGGGGTAAATATAGACCCTGAATTAATGCGGATAGCAGTTGTTATCGAAAGCCTGAAAAAGAAAGGCGTTATCATCGAACGCTTTAATTTGCGTGACCATCCACAGGTTTATGTTGATAACAAGAAAATCAACGAATACCTGATGAAAGAATCGGCAGAAGTGCTTCCTATCACAACACTGGACGGTGAAGTCGTTCTGACAAAGCAATACCCCTCAAATAAGCAGATTGCAGAATGGTTAAATGTCCCCGAAGAGGACTTGACCGTTAAGAAATAACAGTAACAATAATCAGGTTTACAACAATTTATTCTATCTGTAAAAATAGGTAGAACAGGATGTTTACATCCCAGATTGTAACCATAAAACAGATATAGATATGAAAAAGTATAATCCGGCAAACGAAAAACTTACCCAGTATATATTCTTCACGGGTAAAGGTGGCGTTGGGAAAACATCCATCGCCTGTGCTACGGCAGTGAATCTCGCTGATAACAGTAATAAGGTACTTTTGATAAGTACCGACCCTGCATCCAATTTACAGGATGTATTTGATATGCCGTTAGACAATAAGGGAACAGCTATTAAAGAAGTTCCAAACCTTACAGTAGTCAATCTTGACCCGGAACAGGCAGCAGCCGAATACCGGGAATCAGTTATCGCCCCTTATCGCGGGAAATTACCCGAAAGCGTTATTACCAATATGGAAGAACAGCTTTCAGGTTCGTGTACCGTTGAAATTGCAGCTTTTAATGAGTTCTCCGACTTTATTACCAACGAAGAAAAGCGCAGGGGATTCGACTATATCATCTTTGATACTGCACCTACCGGACATACCCTGCGAATGCTTCAACTGCCATCGGCATGGAACACTTTTATTGCCGAAAATACAACCGGAGCATCTTGTTTAGGACAGCTTTCGGGACTGGAAGACCGTAAAGAAGTATATAAGAATGCTGTTGCTACCCTGACAGATAAAACCCAAACTACACTTTTCCTTGTCAGCAGACCGGAAGAAAGTCCTTTGAAAGAGGTCGAACGTTCATCTAATGAGCTGCTGGATTTAGGCATTGAAACACAGTATCTAATTATAAATGGAGTTTTAGAAAACTACGATGCAAACGACAGTATTTCCAAACAGATTTACGAACGCCAGCAAAATGCACTCAATAACCGTTCGTCAGCCTTGTTAAAACTGAATACATACATAGTTCCGCTTCGTTCTTATAATATGACAGGTATTGATAATATCCGTAATATGCTGAATGCAGATGTAACCATAAAGAACGATGTGGCGCATATTGAAAAAGATGATTTCAATACGATTGACAGCGTTATTGAAGACCTCTACCAATCGGGTAAGCGTGTAATTTTTACGATGGGTAAAGGTGGTGTCGGCAAAACTACTATTGCTGGGAATATTGCTCGTGGGTTGGCTAAAAAAGGCGTAAAAGTGCATTTGACTACAACTGACCCAGCCAATCACCTGTCCTTCATCGAAACGAAATTAGATGGTATTACAGTAAGTCATATAGACGAAAAAGCGGTGCTTGCCGCTTATCAGAAAAACGTATTGGATAAAGCAAGGGAAACAATGGGTGATGCCGATTTAAGCTATATCGAAGAAGACCTGCGTTCGCCCTGTACACAGGAAATCGCTGTTTTTAATTCCTTTGCCGAAATTGTTGCCAAAGCGGATAATGAAGTGGTAGTGATAGATACTGCCCCTACCGGACACACGTTGCTATTATTGGATTCAACTCAAAGTTATCATAAAGAAGTGGAACGGACACAGGGAAATATTACTCCTGCGGTTCAAAACCTGCTGCCTCGTTTACGGAATGAGAAGGAAACAGAGGTGGTTATTGTAACTCTGCCCGAAACAACGCCTGTATTTGAAGCACAAAGGCTGCAACAGGATTTACAACGTGCCGGAATTAAAAACAAATGGTGGGTAGTTAATTCCAGTCTGCTGCTTACTTCAACGAATAGTCCTTTCCTTAAAGCCAAAGCACTAAGCGAAGTACAATGGATTAATAAAGTAAAGGAAATTTCAGAGGGAAACTTTGCAGTTATAGAATGGAAAGAAAAGGTGTAATGCTACAAAACAGGAAGGAATAGGAATTTTCTTATTCTCTATGTAAGTTATCCTTTTTGAGATAAGAACCTGAAACTGTTTTTTAGCGGATTCAGGTTCTTACTGTTTTATCACAGATAAAAATATATGAAAATGAGAAAATAAATATATCATCAGGAATCAAAACGATAACTACGATGGGAGAAATAACAATAAAAGACTATTTCAGCAATCTATTACAGGAAGTGGATTCGGAAATTCAAACAATAGAATTAAACGAATCCGACTTTCTCCATGTGTGTAAAAAAGTAATTAATTACTTACAGGATATAATTTCTGATTTAAAGTCGTTCGTATTGAATTATAAATTTCAGGATAATTCAGAAGAAATATTGTTTTTCAAACACTTGAAACCTCAAATTAGCAGTAAATTAATCTATTACAATAGCATTTACAATATTGAGTTAAAACGTCCTACCGGAAGCGATGATGTTCAAACGCAATATTATGTATCAGAATTAGATTCTCTCACTACTTTTTTCAATCAAAATCTCACTTTTTATCAATACTACCGAACAAATGCCTGTTATCTTGACGATAAATACTTTCTTCGTGGAAAGCCGGATATACATTTGATTATAGATAATTCTTTTTTCGATTCAGACCCACAGTTCTCCACCAGTTATGATTTCAAGGTCGCAAAAATTTTAGCCAACGAGTTAATTAAAATTTACCTCACGAACAGGATAAAAGAACTAACAAATGAAGGTCTTCGGAAAAGGAATCAGGGTTCTTGTTGTCAAATGACTTGGACAGGCTCAAAACGTGGGCTTGTTGAACTGATTTACGCCTTTGATACTTGCGGTGCATTTGATAAGGGAAATACTGATATAAAAACAATAGCTGTGAATTTTGAAAAGATGTTCAATATAGATTTGGGGGACTTCTATCACATATACATGGAGATAAAGGGGCGTAAAATTAACAGAACAAGGTATTTAGATATTCTACAAAAGAATCTTCTTCGGCGGATGGAAGAAGAGGATTAATTACTGTCAATCCGATACGAGGTACTGGCAAGTTACCAAAGGCGAAGCTATCAATGTTTCGCCTTTTTTATTGAATAAAAATTTCACCACAGGTGGGTAAAGCTGTGGTTTTTATTTGATTTTATCCCTTCATCTTTGCAGCAAATCAATTAGTTACAATTATGGATGTCATAACGATAGAATCAAAAGCATTTAAGGAATTGGAAGCAAAGATTAACGCCATTGCAGATTATATCCTTAACAAACAGGAATCGGAAGATATAAACGAAGATGAAATATGGGTGGATAGTTACGAAGTCTGCACATTCTTAAAAATCAGCGACAAAACATTACAAAGGCTTCGGGTATCAGGCACAATCGCCTATTCCAATATTCGGGGTCGATATTTCTACAAAATCGGAGAAATAAAACGGATGTTGGAAGAACGACTGATTAAGAGCAATTCAGAATGTTTAAACGATTTAGTAACAAACCATAAGCTATATGTTAAGGAAAGAAGAAATCTTAGAAAGAACAAGTAACGGACTGAACGTTTTTAGATATTACATTGCTTGTCAATGGCGTGTAGGACGTAATTTCTTCAACCCATTATATAAAGACAATAAGGCTTCATGTAATATTTATTTTGACCGAAAAGCCGGAGTATATAAGCTGAAAGACTTTGGGAATGACGAGTATAGTGGGGATTGTTTCTATCTTGTAGGAAAACTGAAAGGTTTGAACTGTAACAATGCTAATGATTTTGTCGAGATATTGAAAACCATTAATCAGGATTTATCACTTGGATTATCAGAGAATACAGATACCTCTGTACCATATTGTCCGAAGGAATCTATACTTGTCATTCCTGAAAAGAAAGCTAAACCATATAGCTTTCAAGAACAGAAATTCACCCGGAATGAATTGGAATATTGGGAAACGTTCGGCATCACTTCTGAAATATTGGCACAGTACAAGGTCTGTTGCATTCGGGAGTTCAAAAGTGAAAATTCAGAGGGAAAACCATACTCCATAACTTCATCATTGGGAGAACCTATATTTGGTTATAAGAGCAAACGATATATCAAACTATACCGTCCATTTTCCAAAATGCGATTCTTATATGGTGGTGATATGGGGGAAAATTATAGCTTCGGATTGGAACAGTTACCAGCCAAAGGTGATACAGTATTTATCACTGGTGGTGAAAAAGATGTCCTTTCCCTCGCAGTGAAGGGATTTCATGCAATATGCTTTAACAGCGAAACCGTAAATATTCCAGCAACTATCATTCACAAACTGTCTTTCCGGTTCAAACATATCATCCTGCTTTATGATATGGATAAAACCGGGCTTGAGAGTTCTTCCAAACATGAAAAACAGTTAGCAGAATATGGTGTAAAACGTCTTCTATTACCGCTTTCAGGAACAAAAGAAGAGAAAGATATATCCGATTATTTCAGGCTTGGAAATAGCCGTGAATCGTTCCTGAAACTCTTCCTTGATTTTTTAGATACTCTATACAGCGATACTATGACTATGCTGAAATCGTGCGAAATAGATTTTAATAACCCTCCGGCAAAAGCACAGGAAATCATATCTGCCGGGGATGTACCACTGGGAACACAGGGAAATATCCTTTGCATCACAGGGGGTGAAGGTACAGGGAAAAGCAACTATGTTGCTGCGTTGGTTGCCGGGTCAATCAGACCAGAAAATATTTGTATTGATACATTGGGAATCAATGTACACGAAAACAGCCAAAATAAAGCTGTCCTATTGTATGATACAGAACAGTCCGAAGTACAACTGTTTAAGAATGTTTCTAACCTATTAAAGCGGGCAAAACAACCGGAAAAGCCGGAAGAGTTGAAAGCCTTCTGTCTGACCGGGATGTCCCGTAAAGAACGTTTACAGGCTATTGTTCAAAGTATGGATAAGTTTCATTATCAATATGGCGGTATCCAGTTAGTTGTCATAGATGGTATTGCAGATTTGGTACATTCCGCCAATGATGAAGCCGAAAGTTTGCGCGTTGTCGATGAACTCTACCGATTGGCTGGAATATATCAAACCTGTATTGTTTGTGTATTGCACTATGTTCCGAACGGATTAAAGCTTCGTGGACACTTGGGGTCGGAACTGCAACGAAAATCGGCAGCCATTCTCTCCATCGAGCTGGATAATGAACCGACTGTATCAGTAGTGAAAGCCTTGAAGGTACGGGAAGGCAGTCCGTTGGATGTTCCATTAATGCTTTTTTCTTGGGATAAGGAAACCGGGATGCACCTATATCGTGGTGAAAAGCCCCGTGAAGAAAAAGAGAAGCGGAAAGAAAAAGAACTGGTAAGCGTAGCCCGTGAAGTGTTCGACCAGCAAACATTTATCACTTATATAGACCTGTGCGAACAGATACAGCAGATTATGGATGTAAAGGAACGCACAGCGAAAAGTTATATACGCTTTATGCGGGAGAAGGAAATTATTATTAAAGACCCTTCAAATCAGAGTTATTTTATTAAAGGTCATTTTTAATCGGTTATTGTTATGAATATAGATAGGGAAACATTCATCGCTTGGATGGAACGTATAATGGACAGGTTCGATATGACCGAAAAGAAAATCGACCGATTGGCAACCCAGCGTAATTGTTTGGATGGTGAACAGCTTTTGGATAATCAGGATTTGATGTTTCTTTTAAAAGTTAGCCTTCGCACACTCCAACGTTATCGAAAAAAAGGTATCCTTCCGTATATAAAACTGGATGATGGTCGATGCTATTATAAAGCTACCGATGTACATAAATTGATTCGGGAGAAACTGTAAAAAATAATAGCTTATATCACCGACTTTCAGTATCTTTGCAGAAGAAAATTTGAGATAAAAAGCTGAAAGTTAATCTTTCAGAATTTATATATAACATAACGTTCGCAGAACGTCTCGATACGAAAACTGGCAATTTTCAAAAGAATAGGGACTACTGTGCAATGTCTATGCTATCGTTGTATAGCGTGGGCTTGCCTGTCTTCTATTCTTAGGTATGCCAGTACCTCGTATCGGAGCAGTGTGAGTTCCACGCTTCTTTTTGATGGGCTGGCGAACAGTTTTATAACTGTTTAATACCTATTGACATGGGAATCTTAAAAGCGCAAGTAGCTATATCTCTTGATGGGTTTATCGCCCGTAAAGATGGTGAAATAGACTGGATTACAAAAGAAGTAAAAGAATCTATCAGCAAAGTATATAGTTCCGCAGAAACGCTGATTTCCGGCACAAATACCTATAATTTTATTTTTGAACGGTGGGGTGGTTGGCCATACAAAAGTAAAAAGACTTTTGTTGTCGCAAATACCCCAATAAATACGATTCAGGAAGAATATTTATCTTTCATAACCGACAATCCTTTCGATGTTATTCAAGGATTGAAAAAAGAAAGGGAATCCGATTTGGTAGTTATTGGGGGCGGTAAACTTATCACATCTTTAATCAATACCGAACTGCTGGATGAATTGACAATTTACACTATTCCTATCATGCTGGGAGAAGGAATACCTTTTATTGGAAGGACTATTGGTTCAGAATGGGTAATTTTAGGGAATCAATTAATTAGCAACAATGTAATGAGTATTATATATCGGCACAAAAAGTAAGGCTGTTTCATTTTTCATACTCAATTTGCACATGAGAAAGTTCTGCCGGAATTGATTCAATCAGATTTTCAACACTTTCTTGAGGCATATTCTTTCCTATGATTATTTTAGTAATCGCTTCAGGTGGTAATTTTATAGTTCTATCTTGTATAGTTAAGGGGTCGGGTCTAAATATATGTGTCCTATATTCTTCTTCAAAACTCCATTTAGAAAGTTTTGCGAAAATTTGATAGTTATGTTGTTCTTCAAATGAATGCCATGGACGAGGTAATATAATAGGCAGTTCGTCATAATATGATACAGCACCACCGCCACCTAAATATGGGAACATTATCAATGGATTAAAGCCTATCACAAAACCATTATGGTTATTTGCATACTTCTCCCACATAGCTTTATTTGTTGGATTGGCGGTTAAGCTCAAAACTCCAAATCGTTCATCATACTCTTTGAAATCTTGCTCAACTCTCTCTTTTACATACTTTTTATCATTCATAGGAGTTTTCTTACTCCATTCTCTTGCATAAGCCCGATGTTGCTGTCTTGTTCGCTCTGGATATTTTTCTTTTGAATCCATTAAAAAATAGCTATAAATATCTTCATCTGTAAGTAAATCATAGCGAATTAAGTTCTTACAGTCTAATGGGTCTTCAAAAGAAGTGGGAGCAGCAAAAAAAACTTCTTGCTTAGTTATTATTGTTTTATGAAAAGGATTGTCCCAAACACGGTATTTATAGACTGTTTCGGGAAGTTCCATTTCTTCAAATGTTTTCTCTGATACTATTATCTTTTTTGTTTCCATAAAATTATTTTATGAAAAGCACCCGATGTCCCCACCGGGTGCTAACCACAAAAATCCTCAATTATGATAGCATAAAATCTATTCATAATGGAATTTTCTGTGGTAAAGATACGGAATTTCAGATTATTTCCTTGATTTCCCTTTCTTTTCAGGGAAAACGAATACCACATTGAACTGGTCGTCAAAAGCCAGTGAAGCATCAAAGGGCTTTCCGGCTTTACTCTTAAAACCTTTTATCACTCCTGTTTTCTTCGCTGTTACCAGTTCCGTAACCTGCTTATCCGTTAATTGCTTATCGCTTTTGTTTCGGAAGATAACCAGCCCACAATCAGTATTATCACACTTTGCTACTTTCGGATACAGCAGGATCCGACCTGTCCCGCATTTCGGGCAGGTTAAATCCTGCTGCGTTGATAAGGTGAGCTGCACCCCTAAAAGTTCGCTGGTTATCTGTGAAGCATGAACTTCTGTACTTTTATGGAAGGTGTCGGGATTCATTTCCCCGCTTTCAATCTTGGATAATGCGTTTTCCCACATACCAGTCATTTCCACATCAGCGATTTTCTTGTCCCGGACTATATCGTAAACCGCCAGTCCTTTTTCGGTCGGTACAAGGGCTTTCTTCTCCCTGACAATATACTGGCGGGTAAAGAGAGTTTCAATAATCGCTGCCCGTGTTGCTGGCGTACCGATACCGGAATCCTTCATACTGGCTTTCAGTTCGGCATCTTCCAGTTCCTTTCCTGCATTTTCCATAGCCGATAGCAACGAACTTTCCGTATGTAACGGTTTGGGCTTGGTCTGCTTTTCCAGCAACTCAATATCGGAGAGAGGTAAATTCTCTTCTTCTTTTAGTGCTGGCAAAACGGTATTTTCTTCGCCTTCTTCTTGGGTGTTGAAAACAGCCCGCCATCCGGCAGACTTTATTACTGTTCCTTTCACTGCAAAAATACTCTCGCCACTGGTGAGAGAAATTGAAGTAACTTCCTTGACGCACTTTTCCGAAAAAGCTTCCAGCATCCTTCCTGCAACCAGTTCATATATTGCCTGTTCATCCGCCTGTAAACTGCCGGGCTTATTTTCGGTAATAATCAGGGCATGGTGGTCGGTAACTTTCTTATCGTCCACCGAACGCCGATTCAGATTGCTACCATTCATTGATTTTGCGTAGCCGACAAATCGGTCGTAAGTTTCCAGCAGGGAAATACGTTCCGGTATTTCTTCGAAAACGTCTTGTGATATATAACGGCTTCCGGTACGGGGGTATGAAATCAGCTTGCCTTCATACAGTTTTTGTGCAATGGACAGCGTTTTATTTGCTGAAAAATTAAGTTTCGTATTGGCTTCCTTTTGCAATGTGGTAAGGTCGTACAAGAGTGGTGGTTCTTGTATCACTTCCTTACATTCTACCGATTTAACCTGCACCTGACCGCTATCCTTTATTATTTGCAGCTTGTCGATGGCAGGTTGCTGATTATCGAATTTTTCTTCTGAAAGGGCTGAAAAATCGATATTGTCTTTCCCTGTTTGTAATTTCAGTTGCCAATACTTCTGTGGAACGAAGTTCTTATTCTCAAGGTAACGGGAACATATCATCGCCAACGTGGGTGTCTGTACCCGTCCCAAAGAATATGTCCCTCTTCCGGCAGCTATACTTAATGCTTGGGAAGCATTAATGCCGATAAGCCAGTCTGCTTCGCTTCTTGCCTTTGCCGACCGGAAAAGGTTGTCGTACATTGTTCCGTCCTTGAGATTCTGTAATCCGTCCCGGATGGCTTTATCCGTCAGGCTGCTAATCCATAAGCGAACGAAAGGTTTCCGGCACTCAAGATATTGGTAGATATACCTAAATATCAGTTCACCTTCTCTTCCGGCATCAGTCGCAACGATAATCTTATCGCATTGGTCGAATACTTCTTTAATAATCTTGAGTTGCTTAACCGTCCCAGTATCGGGCTTATATCCTTTGTCGGTTTTTACCTGACGGGGAATAAGCTGGAACAACTGCGGTAGTATGGGTAAATTTTCCCGCCTGAAGTTTTCGATTCCGTAGGCATCAGGCATGGCAAGTCCTACCAAATGACCGAACGCCCAGGTAACGATATATCCGTTACCTGAAATGTTCCCGTCATTCTTTTGTGTTGCTCCCAGTATGGTGGCTATATCCCTTGCCACACTGGGTTTTTCTGCTATTACTGCTATCATTATATAATTGGATTTTTGTGGTTAATAATTATTTCATTTTGCGACCTTGCGACTTTTTAGGTTTGTCGGGCTTCTGTTCTTCTTTCTTTTCTTCCCGCTTTTTCTTCTGTTCCCCAGTAGGTGTAGCTTGTCCGGGCTTCAAAGGTTCTTTCGTATGCTTGGTCGCTTCGTTCGTTTTGCCTTCGGAATTGACGGCTACCTGTGTTTTGTATTCGTTAGTAGGGGTTATTTCTTTGGCTTTCTCTTTCGCTTTATCAGGATTGAATTTGTAAAAATCCAGCTTTCCTTTTTCATGGTTTACCTTTACATAGGCGTTATATTCCTGACCTTCTTTATCTTTCAACCCTTTTACATAGATGGTTTTATCCGCCCGCAAATCAGCCTGCTGTTTGTCGGATAATTCCACTCCTGCAAGGGATTTGGGAATACGCACCCCTTCGGGCTGGTCGTTCCTCTGCTGTTGTCCCTGTTGCTGGGTCTGCTTTTGCTCTTTCTCGGGAAAGATAAATTCAAGGCTGCGTTTTTCCGCATTGACCTGAACGAAGGCAGAAAACGGTTTATTCTTGGCGGAAATCATATTTTCAAGGAATACCGCTTTACCTTCCATCAGGGCAGCTTTCTGTTTTTCATCCAGCTTAACACCTTTTATTTCATCAGGGAGTTTGAGGGACGAAGCCTTCATGGATACCAGTTCATTGGTCTGTTTGTCGATACTGATAAAAGAAGGTACAAGTTCGCCTGTCCGATAGTTCTTTACATCAACAATTCTACCCATGTTTCCGGTTTCCTGGAGATTCTTTTTGTCTTCATCGGTAAACTGGTGTCCAAAGAACGGACGGTCAAGTTCCGGTTCTTTGCGGATACCATGAATTGCCAAAACCACATTTCCTTCACTGTCCGGACGGAACGAAAGACGGGCATCCGTTTTCATTACCATTGAGCCGAAGTTGGCTTCAATCGGAAAAGTGGAAGGCGACTTATACCCCCGCAGCATAGGTTCTAAAGCCTTTGACTTTTCAAGCTGCTCTTTGGTGATACCCAGATTTTTCAGGTCGTCCCAGTTGATTTTGTTAGGGTCGATGAAATACTTATTCGTATCGGGCTTCTGTTCCTGTGTTGTGGATTCTTTCGGATTTTCCACTTTCAGGTCTTTAGGCTCGATACGGATTTTATCAAGCATTTCATCGGCAGCAGGTGTTGGGTTCTTGATATTCTCCTGAATGATTTTGACTGTCCGTTCGGTGTCTTCGGGGGCTACTTTGAAGAAACTGAAACGGGTCGGGTCTTTTAGCTGGCTGAAAAAGTTCTTCAAAAAATTTTCAAGAGCGTTACCCTGCTTATCCACTTTCAGGAAATCGTTGTTATGTTCCTGCTTTGGCGGAACAGTTTGCAGTTCCCCGTTTTCATCAATACCTTTTACGGCATTAATCGTTTTCTTTTCCTTGTCAAAGACAAGAAGAATGTCCATCATCTGTTCATCAGAGCCGGACTTGTTGTTTGAATTTACATCCATAACTTTAATTTTTAATGGTTAATAAAAAACTTATCGAATTAAAAGTACGGATGAAATAGAGTATATATTAGGATGTGGCGTTAGGTGTCGTAGGTTGGCTTTATTTGTCGTAAATATCAGTCCCTAAATAGAATAAGAATAGTATCTTTGTCATTATAAAATAAACCAGTATGGATGAACTGAATATTAAGATAGAATCTGAATTGTTCTCAATAAATGGGGTTGAGATACGAAATAGCATTACAGAAAATAAACTTATAAAAACAATCGGTACTCCTGATAGAGAAGTCAATTATAGGCAAGGCTATTTACTATATAATGGTACTTATATTTATGATAGATATGGAATGACCATAGAATTTTTTCATGGGAAGGGTTCTTATATGGGGTTAATATTAACTCCAAAGCCATCGTTTGTTCATCCTGAAAGCACACCTTATAGTATTTTTAAAGGTTCTCTTATTATTAATGGAGTAGAAATACCTCGTGTGGAAAAGAATAAAGAAAGTCTATCAAAAGATTATATAAAGAAACTTTATCAAACATTCAAGGTGTTAGATGGTGGAAATCTACAATCAACGAGAGCGGATTGGCATTATTGTGTTGTAAATAATGTAAGGATTGGATTTCAGTTTGACTATCAAAAAACAAATGGACTCGAAGCAATATTCATATCATTTGAAACTCGCAAAAAGAAAACTACAAAAAATAAATTATGAGTTATACACCTGAATATTTTTGGAAAAACTTTCGGCTTGGAACGGAGTTACAGGTTTCCGGGTCATTTATTTATAATGCACTCTATTTTTTTGACCAAATGGAGTGTTTCAATAATGAAGAAGAGATATTTGAGTTTTTATACAATCTATCTGTTGGTGTAGAAAGGTTAGAGAAAATAGCTATCATACTATTAGAACATGATACTTCAACAAATCAAGAAGATTTTGAAAAAACTCTTATAACCCATAGTCATTCTGACTTGATTGATAGAATCAAGAAAAAGAAGAACTTGAATTTGAGTAAATGCCATAATAAGCTGATTCAGTTGTTATCCAATTTTTACAAATCAATGCGATATGGCAGGTTTAATCTTTCTTCTGTTTATCAACCAAATCAAGATGCTTTAAAATTCATAGAATTTGTTCAGAGTGAACTAAATATTGAGATAAAAACCGATATGATATTGGCAACGGCTAATGATGATAGAATTAAAAAAATTATTGGAAAAACAGTTGGTCGCATTGTTAGTCAATTATATTCGATAGTGAAAGATGAAGCCCAAAGGTTAGGAATGTACACATATGAACTCCGATATGGGTCTAAACCTTATAAAATATTTATGTGTGAAGAATTTACATTTCAAAAAGAAAATTCATTAAAAAAGGAAATTATAGTTAGTCTTATAAATGCGGATGAAGATGATGAATTTATCAAGTTCGTAAAACAAATAGAACCTCTTCCTTTCGATGATGTACCACACGAGTATGTGAAATATTTAATTAATCC
The DNA here is from genome assembly GCF_000768755.1 of Porphyromonas sp. COT-108 OH1349. Classification (NCBI taxonomy): domain Bacteria; kingdom Pseudomonadati; phylum Bacteroidota; class Bacteroidia; order Bacteroidales; family Porphyromonadaceae; genus Porphyromonas; species Porphyromonas sp. COT-108 OH1349. The sequence goes on from NZ_JRAH01000003.1 coordinate 84,154, forward strand.
TCAAAGTAATCTTTCTTTAACAGAAGAATTAGAAAGTATATATGAAGATAATTTCGATAAAGAAAGAATGTCTATGGTGGAAATTATTGGCAATAGTAATGTTTCTTTTGGGGAAGAAGACGATAACGAGGATTTATTTTAACATATTAAGCATTAATAATTCAATCATATAAATGGCAAATCTCACATTCAGCGAAAAACAATTAATCGAATCCGTTTTTGGTATGAGTTCGGGATATCTTCTTGATTTCTCAAATAGAGAGTTTGAGGAATTTATGAAGGACGTAGTACAATACAATATATATACGAAATATCCGGGGTTATCAAAGGCGAAAATGTTTCGGGAATTTCTCAAAGACGAAACAGAGCCTTATGTTGGGAAGTCTATCGTTATGCTCTTAAACCATATGAAAGACAATGGTATGATTACCGAAGATATAAAAGACAAAGCAGATAGATTGTATGAATTTGGAACGAAGTTATTAGGAAAGAATCAGGCTCAATCTAAATCGAAGCAACAAAATCCTGTCCCTGAAAATAAATTAGATATTGATTTTGATAGCTTAAATGCTACACTGCTGGCAATAGAAAGCATATCCAGTCCTCAAGCTAAAGGTTATGCTTTTGAAAAATACCTTAACAGCTTATTCAAAGCTTTTAATTTAGACCCACACGCTTCGTATCGTACCGAGTACGACCAAATAGATGGCAGTTTTGTTCTTGAGGGAAATACAGTATTGATTGAAGCAAAATACCGAACAAATGCAATACCCAAAGATGATTTAATCCTATTCTCACGAAAAATTGAAACTAAATCTCACTTTCCGAAAGGTCTTTTCATTACTTATTCACCTGTGGATTCCAAAGCAATAGATTTCTTTACAGATAGAAGTGCGAGAATTATAGTTCTAACCGTAGAAGAGTTATTTATTATGTGTGAAAACAAATATTCTTTACCGGAACTATTAAAGGCAAAATTCAGAACACTTGACGAAAAGGGAATAATATACAGGCATATAATGACAATCATGTAATTTTAAGCACCTGTAAAAAACAGGTGCTATCCCTTGTTAGCTGGCTGTAATCCTGAAAACCCAAACAGACTGCCACTTTATTAGAACGGGCGGTAGCTATCAGATTATCTAACCCCCTAAAGTAAATCGTGGGCAATTCGTCAATTATAACCGAACTTTTAAGCTGTCCCTTCTTGTTAATCAACTTCACTATACGGCTGTTGTACAGTCCCAAAGCGGCGGAATAAATATTCTGCCTATCGGGATTGTTACCCACACAAAGTATCTTTGGTTCGTCTGGGTTGTTTATATCCAGTGTAAAATCATCACCTGTCATTACCCAGTATAATGCCGGGCTTATCATTCTCGATAGCGGTATCTTAGCCGATGCGATTTGCCCCTGTAACTGGTCTTGGGCTTGAGATTCCCACGCATCCATGAAGGGGCTTAAATAATTCTCAAGTTCCGGGTAGGAAGTCAGGATAACAAATGTGTCTGCATACTTCCGATTCAGGAACTCGATGGCGTGCGGGAACGTGCAATACTTTCCATCCTTATATATCTTGAGAAACCAAATAATCGCAGCCAGTAGGATAATCGGAGATTCCACAAAGAAGTCGCCTTGCTTCTGAATCCAGCTTCGGTTCAGGTTCAGCATAATGGTGTATGCCGATTCATAAGCATCCGATATATCTGTCATAAAAGCCGGATTGATAGGGTTACATCGGTGGCTTCGGCGTGGGTCGTCAAAATTTATCACATAGAATGTGGGCTTTACCTTATAAGCATCCGAATGGTTCATCAGATGATTGTAAGCGATTTCCGATAAATCCGGGAACTTATAATCATAACAGTAAAGTGCAAAACCCTTCTCTATCTGCTGTTTAATGTAATTATTCACCACTGCATAGGATTTACCACTACCGGGAGTTCCCAGTACAATGGTAGCCCGGAACGGGTTCACCACGTTTATCCATCCTTTGTGCTGCTTTTTCTTATACCAAAAACGAGATGGAAGATTCACCGAATATTCATTCTCCATCAGGCGGGTTTCCTGCATGAAGCTTTCGTTCTCCAAATTGAAAACATCGTCCATCATATTATTTTTGAGTAGCCGGGACATCCAGACCCCAGCAACCAGTAAACATAAATATCCGCCAGCCATTGACAGGATATAAAAGGTAGCGTTCGCCGAAAGTGGTAATGGCAAATACAGCATCCACCAGTTCAGGAAAAACAGGATAAAACCAATAGCAAGGAAAACGTAAATCTTTGTCCATGTTACCTTTTCTTCCTTCACTCCTTTTGTTCCCAAACAACTCAAAGCAAGGAATATCACTGCAAATACTTTCGTTATCAGGATATGACTGAACAGCCCTGCGGTTCGCTGGAAGTTTAATAATATCTTATCGAGTACACCGATATTGATACCCCAGTTTACTATCGACTGGTAACAAAACCAGTAGATGTTGATTACCACAAATAAAATACTGATTGCCCGCATAAAGTCCATGACTTTGGCAAGTCCTCTTAAATCATCTTCATTTTGCATAATTGATTCTTTTTTAGATTGTTATTACATCTGCCGTCCGTAACGGCGTTTTTTCTTTTTCTTAGGAGTTGGCGGGGCTTTATCATTCCCAGCCGATGAATCGCTGCCACCGGGCAGGATACTGAAAAGGCTTCCGATTGTAGATTCTCTGCTTTCGGATTGCCGTTCTGACGGCACGAAAGGTTCTGCCGAAGGTGTGAACGGTTCTTTTGGAACAGCCTGTTTTGTGTGTCCCTCGTTTACATGGGATTCTCTAAACAGGTCATTAAATACATTGGCTGAAAATTCTTTTCCTAAACGAGAGCCGTTCAGGACGGCTTTGTTTTCGTGGTCGATAAATGTTGCACCATAGATACGCCCTTCCGGGTTCTGTCGGAATACGACTTCAATACCTTTTTCTTTCAGTTTTTTTTCAAATTGTTCCTTTGAGCCGGAAGCTTTCAATGCTTCGCTTACCCGACCTTTGATATTGGCTTTCAGTTTACCGTCTTTCCATTTGATTGCTGATTGTCCTATCCTGCGTTCCAATGCTTCATAACCGACCGACTTACCCAGCCGGGAAGACTTGATAGGATTACCCAGCTTTTCGCCTTTATCATCGGTTGCGGAATAAACTATACCGTTATACGCCTTGCCACGGATTTCACCTTTAACTTCTTCCGCACGTACATTATAAATTGATAACAGAGTATTCAGTTCCCCGATACTTTGGAACTGGTAAGTGTTTACTACGCCTTTAACCGTATTGGAAAGCTGGTGCTTTACATCACCCGCAGCATAATCGACCTTTCGGAACTGGTGGTGTTCCTGCTGTTGTTTCTTTTCGGCAGGATGCAGACCATATTTTGCTTCCAGTTCCCGTGTAATATCCTTGCTCCGGCGATGTTCAAACTTATCATTCAGTTTTTTGCCGTTCTCGTCCACCCGCAGGGATACGATATGCAGGTGGTGACGGTCGATGTCTTCATGCTTGTAAACCATGTAGGGCTGATTCCCATAGCCCAGCTTCTCCATATATTCCTGTGCAATCTCCGATAGCTGTTCATCCGAAAGTTTATCGTCCGGGTGCGGATTCAGGGATATATGGATTATGGGCTTTTCGGTTTTGATGTCTTGGGGCAGGTGCATTTCAAAACTTTCCATGCAACGCTGGATGTTGAAATTACCATCTTCACTTTCAAACATCCGGTTGCTGAAAAGTACCTTGCCTTGTTCTTCATCAACCTTATTCTGATTGTATGCCAGCGCACCGAAAAGCGAACTTCCCACATTTATTTTTGCAACCATCGCTGTTCAAATTCCTGTGTGAGTTCGATAATTTTCCGGCTTAATACCACCAGTTCTTCGGTCGCCTTTTCCAATTTATAGAGAAAAGAAAGGGCTTTCTTTTCGGTAAAATTGGTATTCAGAGCCTTCACAATCTGATTATAGTTCACGCCTATTGCCCGGAATTGAGCGTAAAAAGTTGTCAGGCGTGTGTAATAATCGACTGCTGCCTTATCAATTTTTATCACTTTGAATGAACCGCCAAAGATTCTTTCTGTGATAAAATGCGCTTTCGTCCGCATACCGGACTGTTCAAAAAGAGCCAAAAAACGGGCATGGTCAGTTGCATTGAAGCTGACCGAATACCGGAAAACTGCCGGGTCTGCCTTTGGCTTTCGTCCTTTGCCACCGGATTGTGGCACATTCGTTTTTTCTTTTCCCATACCATTATTTTTTTAAGGGTTTACGACTTCGGAGTACAACCCATCCCGGCTTGTCCGGGCAAGGGGTTCTAAGCTGCTGAAAGAATTTCAAGCTGCGCAGAACACACCTTGCTATTTGCACGGCGCAAATAAAATCCGTCATGGGACGGATTAGCAGTTAGCCATAAGATAAATGAACTCCGGGAAGCTATTGAACGGATGCCTTTTTATCGGTTCAAATAAGATTCCGGTGCAAAGTAACAGGGATTAATTATGCTGTGCCATAGCACATTATAGGACAAGCGAAGCCATCTAAAGCCATACGAAGCCACTTTCAAAAACGGACGGTTTTTCTCCATTTATTTGCGGTCAGAATCAGTATTGAAATAGATAAGTAAAGCGGTAAATACCGATAGAAATATTGGAATGAACCGGGCAATATGGAAAGACTGGTTTACTGATTTCAAGAAAGCAAGAAATACTGAAATCAATATTTCAAGCAATCAATAAAACAATATGTCTGCAAGTCGATAAAGACAGATTGAATTACAGATAACAATATGGAAATCAATACTGCACAGAATGAAGCAGTCAATCAATAATGAAGTAAAACAATAAAGAATTAAAGACATGAAGAAAGAAACATTATTCGTAGCCTTCTCCACCCAAAAGGGCGGGGTCGGTAAAACCACTTTCACGGTATTGGTGGCAAGCTATCTCTATTACCTGAAAGGCTACAATGTAGCGGTTGTCGATTGCGACTACCCGCAGCACAGTATCAGTGCCATGCGTAAACGGGACGGTGAACAGGTAAACAATGATACCAATTACAAGGTGCTTGCCTTTAATCAGTTCAAAGCATTGGGAAAGAAAGCCTATCCGGTCTTGTGCAGCACTCCCGAAGCTGCCATCAGTACAGCCGAAGAGTTCCTGAAAACAGAGCCGATGGAAATGGATGTGGTCTTTTTCGACCTGCCGGGAACGGTGAACAGCGAAGGTATTATCAGTTCGCTGGCTTCTATGGACTACATCTTTACACCGATTACCGCCGACCGGGTGGTACTGGAAAGCAGTCTTTCATTCGCTATGACGGTAAACAACCTGCTGGTACAGAATGAAGCTTACCGGATACAAGGTTTGCACCTATTTTGGAATCAGGTCGATGGCAGGGAGAAAACCGACTTGTATAGAATTTATGAAAATACTATCGGCGAACTGAAATTACCCCTTATGAAAACCTTTATCCCGGATACCAAACGCTACAAAAAGGAACTGTCCGGTGATAAAACTTCTGTCTTCCGTTCCACTCTGTTCCCTGCGGATAAGCGAATGATAAAAGGCAGCAACCTTGAAGAGTTGGTGGCTGAAATAGGATACATTATAAAACTATACTAATATGGCAAAACAGGAAAAAGTACAGGTGGATGAAGATTTTATGAAAGAAATCATTTCACAGGGTTTACCCATGAAACAGGAAATTTCACCTAAAACAGTAAGTAAAGAACCGGATACGCCGGAAGTAAGACAGGAAACTGTGGTAGAACCTGTCCGGCAACCGGAAGCAAAAACCATCCGGGAAACTACCCGCCGGAAGAAAAGTACCCCTGCCGATTACCGGGAAACCTATTTTCAGAAAATGGAACTTCCCGACCGCCAGCCGATATATGTAAGTCGTTCCACCCATGAAAAGCTTATGAAAATAGTAATGGTTATCGGTGAACGAAAAGCGACTGTAAGCAGCTATGTGGAAACAATTATCCTGAATCACTTCGACCAGTATCAGGACGAAATCAACGAACTGTATAAGAAAACTTTTGAAAGCCCGATATGATACTAAAATTAATGATAGCTGGGGTTGTCCTTTATTACCTCGTCCTGTTTTTTCGGTTCAGGAAGGAAGCAAACAGTTCCTCTTCCGAAAGCCCCGGCAACCGTAAAAACGAAAAGGCTGTCGTAGGTAAAACAACTTTCCGGTTAAGACAAGTAACGCCATACGAAGACACTGAAAGCCAGTTTTCTAAAGGGGTTGATAATGCTTCTATATTTGCCCCGGATGACACGGAAGACACCCCGCAGCCGATGGATGTTGAATTTGAAATGAAGTATGAAGATGAACTGGAAGCAGAAGAAATCGCACTTATCACTGGCGGTGAAGGTCAGTCGGCACGGGGTATCTCCTTTGAAGAAATGGCACAAGCGGTACAGGTCGTCAGGGAGCAGGAAGCCCCGGAAGAAGAGGAACGGAAAGCCCTGCAAACCTTGTCGGTTATGCAACAAACCAGCCTGTACGACACAATGATGGAACAGATAAACGGGGGCATGGTACGGGTGGCGGAAATGCTGGGTAAATACGATGCTGTATTTATCGCCCCGCCAAACGAAGCCAGCCCCGAAGATTTACAGGCGTTCGATATGAACGACTATATGTAGAACCTTTAAAACGAATCAGGTATGAAAGAAAAAGATTACGGTTAGCTGGGCTTAACCATTCAAAAAAGGTCAGAAGACCAACCACAAAAATTCTCAATTATTAATCCCGCCGGAATAGCGGACTATCCACCCGCTTTCCGGCATCATAAAATCAAGTTTATAATGAAAAAGAAAATATTTCTTTCCGCAGCCATCGTCTTGGCTGCAACTTCCGCATTTGCACAGGGCAACGGCGTAGGTGGTATTACAGAAGCTACAAACATGGTTACCAGCTATTTTGACCCGGCGACAAAGTTGGTGTATGCCATCGGTGCTGTCGTTGGTTTGATTGGGGGTGTAAAGGTGTATAACAAGTTCAGTTCAGGCGACCCGGATACAAGTAAAACCGCAGCTTCGTGGTTCGGGGCTTGTATCTTCCTGATTGTGGCTGCTACCATCCTTCGTTCATTCTTCCTGTAATCATAGGTGTTATGATTAGCTATTCAATTAACAGGGGGATTGGAAAACCTGCGGAGTTCAAAGGGCTTCGCAGCCAATACCTTTTCATTTTTGCAGGCGGGCTACTTGCCGTCTTCGTATTGTTCATCATTCTTTACATGATAGGTATAAACCAGTGGGTCTGCATCGGGTTCGGGGTCGTAGCGGCTTCGGCTCTTGTGTACTTCACTTTTATGCTGAATGACAAATACGGCACACACGGTCTTATGAAAGTAACCGCCCGCAGAAGCCATCCCCGGTACATTATCAACCGGAAAGCCATCCCCCGATTATTCACCTATAAAAGACAGAAGAACGCATGAGGAATATATTAAAAGCAGCCACATTGGAAAGCAAATTTCCCCTGCTGGCAGCCGAACACGATTGTATCATCAGTAAGGATGCCGATGTTACGGTGGCGTTCCGGGTAGAACTGCCCGAACTGTTCACTGTTACCGGGGTCGAATACGAAGCGATACATTCCGCTTGGCATAAGGCAATCAAGGTATTACCCGATTATAGTATTGTACATAAACAGGACTGGTTTATCAAAGAAAACTATACCCCTGAAATCCAAAAGGATGGGTTAAGTTTCTTGTCCCGTAGTTTTGAACGGCATTTCAATGAAAGACCTTTCCTGAATCATACCTGTTACCTGTTCCTGACAAAAACCACAAAGGAAAGAAGCCGTACCCAAAGTAATTTTAATACGCTTTGCCGTGGCTTCATCATTCCAAAGGAAATTCAGGATAAGGAAACAGTAACGAAGTTTTTGGAATCGGTCGGTCAGTTTGAACGGATAATGAACGATTCGGGATTTATCACCCTTACCCGTCTGACTTCGGATGATATTACCGGAACGCCGGAAAAAGCTGGGATTATTGAAAAATACTTTTCCCTGTCGCAAAGTGATACGACTACACTACTGGATATGCAACTGAACCCCGAAGATATGCGTATCGGCGATAATATTTTATGCTTGCATACGCTTTCGGATGTGGAAGACCTGCCGGGTGCGGTTACTACTGATTCCCGTTACGAAAAGCTGTCCACCGACCGTAGCGACTGCCGTTTGTCGTTCGCTTCGCCTGTGGGTGTATTGCTTTCCTGTAACCATATCTATAACCAGTATATCTTTATAGACGACCATGCGGAGAACCTAAAACGCTTTGAGAAGCAAGCCCGTAATATGCACTCGCTGTCCAAATACAGCCGTTCCAATCAGGTGAACAAAGAGTGGATAGAGGAATACCTGAACGAAGCGCACAGTCAGGGTTTGACCTCTGTTCGCTGCCATTGCAATGTAATGGCATGGGCGGATGATAAGGAAGAATTAAAGCATATCAAAAATGATGTGGGAAGCCAGCTTGCCTTGATGGAGTGCAAGCCTCGCCACAATACAACGGATACCCCGACCCTTTACTGGGCGGGTATCCCCGGCAATGAAGCCGACTTTCCGGCGGAAGAATCCTTCTTTACATTTATTGAACAGGCTTTGTGCTTCTTCACGGAAGAAACGAACTACCAATCATCACCCAGCCCGTTCGGGATTAAGATGGTGGACAGGCTTACCGGAAAACCGCTTCATATTGATATTTCCGATTTGCCCATGAAAAAAGGAATTATTACGAATCGTAATAAATTCATTCTTGGGCCGAGCGGAAGTGGAAAATCCTTTTTTACCAACCACATGGTACGCCAGTATTACGAACAGGGAACACACGTCCTGTTAGTGGATACCGGAAATTCCTATCAGGGATTATGCGAATTAATCCACCGGAAAACTGGCGGGAAAGACGGCGTGTATTTTACATATACCGAAGATAACCCGATTTCATTTAATCCATTCTATACCGAAGATAATGTCTTCGATATTGAGAAGCGGGAATCCATCAAAACGCTTATCCTGACCTTGTGGAAACAGGAGCATGAAAAACCCACCGGGGCGGAAAGCGTTGCCTTGTCCAATGCTGTAAGCGATTTTATTAACCGGATTACACAGGATAAGTCCATCGTACCCAGTTTTAATTCCTTTTACGAATTTATCAAAAATGAATACCGGAATAATCTGAACGAACAGAATGTCAGGGAAAAGGATTTCGATATTGATAATTTCCTATTCGTGTTGCAACCTTTCTATAAAGGTGGCGAATACGATTACCTGTTGAACTCGGATAAGGAACTGGACTTGTTGAACAAACGCTTCATCGTTTTTGAGGTAGATGCCATCAAAGATAACCCCGTACTTTTCCCTGTGGTTACAATCATTTTGATGGAAGTTTTCATTAACAAAATGAGGCGGTTAAAGGGTATCCGTAAGATGCTGCTTTTGGAAGAAGCGTGGAAGGCTATCGCCAAAGATAGCATGGCACATTACCTGAAATACCTGTTCAAAACGGTGCGTAAATACTTCGGCGAAGCGGTGGTGGTAACGCAGGAAGTGGACGATATTGTCCATTCTCCCATTGTGAAAGAATCCATCATAACGAACTCCGACTGTAAAATCCTGCTCGACCAGCGCAAATACATGAACAAGTTCGATAGCATACAAGCGATGCTGGGTTTGACCGACAAAGAAAAAGCGCAAATACTTTCCATCAACATGGCGAACCATCCGGGACGGAAGTACAAAGAAGTATGGATAGGACTGGGTGGCGTACAGTCGGCTGTATATGCCACAGAAGTGAGTTTGGAAGAGTATTACGCATTTACAACGGAAGAAACTGAAAAACTCGAACTGTTCCAACTTGCCGATAGGCTGGATGGCGACCTTGAGTTAGCTATTAAACAGCTTGCCGAAAGCAAGCGTAATCCTAATTAAAATCAAATCAATATGAAACAAATAAAAATCATCTTCCCGGTGCTTCTCTGTGCTATTCTACTGGCTTTGTCTTCCTGCAAAGAAACAAACGCCGACCGACTGAAAGCCATGTGCGGTCATTGGGAAAGCGTTACAAACCGACCATCATTCACGGTCTTTGAAAGTGCGGATGGCTATAAAGTAACCATGCAACGAAGAACCCGCAGGGGTGAAACCCGTGCGGAAACCTATCAAATCATAGAAAAGGACGGATACCTGTTTATCGAAACAGGATTTTCCATACTGGTAAGCTATGATAGTGAAACCGACCGGATACTATTATCCTCCGGCGGTGAATATGTAAGAAGTAAAAAACAATCAAAAAATTAAAGCGATGAAAACAAAAATAATGATGTTAGTCGTGGCACTCTGCCTGTTTGCAGGTAACGCCAGCGCACAATGGGCGGTCATTGACCCGACAAATTTGGCTCAGGGTATTGTCAATACTACCAAAGAAATTGCACAGACTTCAAAAATTGTAGGCAATACGGTAGATACTTTCAAGGAAACCAAGAAATTGTACGACCAAGGCAAGCAATATTATGATGCCTTGAAATCGGTAAACAATTTAGTGAAAGATGCCCGCAAAGTACAGAAAACCGTGCTTTTGCTGGGTGAGATTACTGATATATACGTTACCAACTTCCAGCTAATGTTATCGGATAAGAACTTCCGACCGGAAGAACTCAACGCCATTGCTTTCGGATATTCCAAACTGCTGGAAGAAAGTTCGGATGTATTGACCGAACTTAAAAATGTGGTAAATATCAACGGGCTTTCCATGACCGATGCCGAACGTATGGAACGGATAGACAAAGCATATAATTCCGTATTGAATTACCGGAATTTGGTTTCCTACTATACCCGTAAAAATATATCCGTGTCTTATCTGCGGGCAAAGAAAATCAGCGACACCGACCGTGTGATAGCCTTGTATGGAACTGCTAACGATAGATACTGGTAATTATGACGTTGTTAGCCGTTGATTGGGGAAACCTGCATGAGATTCTGAAAAATCTCTATGTGGATATGATGCCCCTGTGCAGTAATATGACTGGGGTAGCCAAAGGTGTGGCGGGATTGGGTGCATTGTTCTATGTGGCAGCGAAGGTATGGCAAGCCTTATCGAGAGCTGAACCGATAGACGTGTACCCGCTTTTGCGACCGTTCGCCATTGGTCTGTGCATTATGTTCTTTCCGACTATCGTACTGGGAACGATAAACAGTGTATTATCCCCGGTAGTAAAAGGAACGAATCAAATACTGGAAGGACAGACCTTTGATATGAATAAATACCGGGAACTGAAAGATAAAAAGGAGTATGAAGCCATGCTTCGGAATCCTGAAACCGCTTATCTCGTTTCCGATGAAGAGTTCGACAAGCAACTGGATGAACTTGGATGGTCGCCTTCGGATTTGATTACGACAATGGGGATGTATATGGAACGGGCTTCTTACAATATAAAGAAAGCCGTCCGGGACTGGTTCAGGGAACTGTTGGAAATACTCTTTCAAGCTGCTGCCCTTGTCATAGATACGATACGGACGTTTTATTTGATTGTATTAGCCATACTTGGTCCGATTGCTTTTGCAATATCGGTCTATGATGGCTTCCAATCAACCTTAACACAATGGATAACACGTTATGTAAGCGTGTACCTGTGGCTTCCCGTATCGGATTTATTCAGTTCCATCCTTGCCCGGATTCAGGTCTTAATGCTGGAACGTGATTTACAGTTATTGGACGACCCCAGTTTTATTCCCGACAGTTCCAATACGGTTTACATCATTTTTATGATTATAGGAATTGTGGGATACTTCACCATCCCGACAGTATCCAACTGGATTATTCAGGCTGGCGGATTAGGTGGTATGAACCGGAATCTTTCTAAAACAGCAAGTGGTGGCGGAAACCTTGCGGGTGCAGCAGCCGGGGCAGTAGGTGGGAACATCGCCGGAAAATTAATTAAAAAATAAACAGTAAAAATATGGAGTTTAAAAGTTTAAAAAATATAGAAACCAGTTTTAAGCAAATACGCCTGTTCGGGATTGTATTTGTATGCCTGTGTGCCGGGATTGTGGGTTATGCCCTTTGGAACTCGTATAGTTTTGCAGAAAAACAGCGTGAAAAGATTTACGTTCTCGATGGGGGTAAATCCCTTATGCTGGCACTTTCGCAGGACTTATCACAGAACCGTCCCGTGGAAGCAAAGGAACACGTTAAGCGTTTCCATGAACTCTTTTTTACCCTGTCGCCGGATAAGAACGCCATTGAATCGAACATACAGCGTTCCTTATACTTGGCGGATAAAAGTGCTTTCAATTACTATAAGGACTTATCCGAAAAGGGGTATTATAACCGTATCATTTCCGGGAACATCAACCAGTCGGTACAGGTGGACAGTGTAATATGCAACTTTGACCACTATCCCTATCAGGTGGCGACCTATGCCCGGCAAATGATTATCCGGGAAAGCAGTGTTACCGAAAGAAGCCTTGTTACCCGATGCCGGTTGCTGAACTCCGTAAGGAGTGATAACAACCCGCATGGATTTACCATTGAAGCTTTCGAGATTACGGAGAATAAGGATTTACAAGTATTAAAACGGTAGGGCTATGGTAAAGAAATCATTAACAAACCTGCGGGACTGGGTAGATGATAAGTTGCGATACGCTTGTGGAAGCCTGTCGAAAGATGCCCGGATAATCATTATCATAACTTTTATTCTCGGCGGTAGCATCCTATCTATTTACTGGACGGTTTCTTCCATATATAATATAGGAAAGAAAAGTGCAGAGAAAGAATTTATGGAGATAAGGCACATTGAACGCTTGGAACTGGAACGAAAAGACAGTATAAACCATTATCAATTACAAAAATATGGAACAGAATCAGAATTTGAATCAGGAAACGAGTAACAACAAAGAAAGGAAAGAGAAAAAACAGCTTTCCCCGCAGGAATTACAGAAACGGAAGAAACTAATCATCTTCCCATTGATGTTCCTTGCCTTTGCCGGATGTATGTGGCTGATATTTGCCCCGTCCTCAAAAGACGAAGTAAAGCCGGACGAAATCGGCGGTTTTAATGCCGATATTCCATTACCCAAAGAAGACAGGATATATAGCGATAAAAAGACGGCTTACGAACAGGAATCCATGAAATCCAAACAGGAAGACCGGATGCGTTCTTTACAGGACTTCGGGTTTACATTGGGTGAAGAAAATAAGGTTACGGATAATTTGAGCCTGACCGCCGACCTGCCGGAAGAACAACCAGCAAATAACAGCCGGAGTTATTACGGCGGTTCTTCCCGTAATAGTTCTTATGTGCAATCTTCGGCTTACGCCTATCAGGATATAAACCGCCAGTTGGGAAGTTTCTACGAAACACCCAAAGAAGACCCGGAAAAAGAAGAACTGGCACGGAAGATTGAAGAACTGGAATCCCGGCTGTACGAACGGGAGAATACCCAAAGTACGGCGGACGAACAACTGGCACTACTTGAAAAATCCTATGAATTGGCAGCCAAATACATGAACGGCGGGCAGGAACAGGCAGTGAAACAGGTTACACCTACTGCATCCAGACAGGGAAAGGTTCAGGCGTTGCCTGTACAAGCGGTAACGGAACAAACCGTTTCGGGATTACAAGTACCTATGAGTGATGCGGAGTTTATCGCAGCATATAGCCAGCCCCGGAACTTTGGATTTAATACGGCGGTCGGAACTGGGTCGTTAATGGGAAAGAATACTATTCTTGCCTGTATCCATGAAGACCAGTCGGTAATGGACGGGCAAAATGTCCGGCTTCGCCTGTTAGAGCCGTTACAGGCAGGTCATATCCGTATGCCGAAAAACAGCCTGTTATCAGGAACGGCACGGGTTCAGGGTGAGCGCATGGATATTAATATATCTTCATTGGAATATGAAGGTAATATCATTCCGGTTGAATTGGTGGTCTATGATTCGGACGGGCAAAAAGGTTTATCCGTTCCGTCTTCGCTGGAAATGCAAGCCCTGAACGAAGGTATGGCAAATATCGGGGCTGGGCTTGGCTCAAGTTTTACTGTCAATCAAAATGCGGGGGCTGCCATCGTGTCGGATTTGACAAGGGGTGTTCTGCAAGGCGGTTCGCAATACCTCTCAAAAAAGTTCAGGACGGTAAAAGTAAACCTGAAAGCCGATTATAAAGTAATGCTATACACAAAACAATAATAATAACCACAAAAATTTCTCAATTATTAATCCGCCGGAAAGCGGGCAATCCACCCGCCAACGGCAACTAAAAATCAATTTGTAATGAAAAAGTTAATTATCATGTTCGCACTGGTTATCGGTGCGGTAACGGTCAAAGCGCAAAGCAATGATTTGTTTCAGGGTATTACCCAAAAATTTCCTTACGGGCAGATGGTTACGCCTTATGGCGTTCAGGTAACTTTTGCCAAAACAGTACACATTATCTTCCCTTCCACTGTCAAATATGTGGATTTGGGTTCTAACCATCTTATCGCAGGAAAAGCGGATGGGGCAGAAAATGTTATCCGTGTTAAAGCTGCTACCGAAGGTTTTCCGGGAGAAACCAACTTTTCGGTTATCTGTGAGGACGGCAGTTTTTATTCCTTCAATGCCAAATACGCCAATGAGCCGGAAATGCTGAATATAGAAATGAAAGATTTCCTTGAGAATGAAAGTATAACCGACTATTCCCATACCCGGATGAACATTTACTTCCGTGAACTGGGTAATGAATCGCCGTTGCTGGTAAAGCTGATAATGCAGTCTATTTATAAAAATAACGATAGAGAAATACGCCACTTGGGATGCAAGCGTTTCGGGATACAATTTTTAATCAAGGGAATTTACGTGCATAACGGAATGTTCTATTTCCATACACAGGTGAAGAACTCTTCCAATGTTCCGTTCGATACCGACTTCATTAAATTTAAGGTGGTCGATAAGAAGGTGGCAAAGCGCACTGCCATTCAGGAATCGGTACTTTATCCCGTCCGCAGTTTTAACGAAGTGATTACCATAGGTGGAAAATCCACTGTTCGCACGGTCTATACCTTACCAAAGTTCACCATCCCGGACGATAAGATACTGGTGGTAGAGCTGGTCGAAAAGAACGGTGGCCGTCACCAAAATATCCGTATCGAAAGTTCGGATATTGTGAACGCCAGAGTGATTAACGAACTTAAAATCAAGTAAGATGAAGAAATTAATCTGTGTTATAGCAGTGTTGTGTTTGTGCCAGACTTTTAACCTGGCACACGCACAACGTTACCTGCCCGGACAAAAGGGATTCCAACTTACGGGCGGAATGGCGGATGGTTTTAAGAAGCCCGGTGAACCGGAATCGGCATACTATTTCGGTGCTGCGCTTGCCACTTATACCAAAAACGGAAACCGTTGGGTGGTCGGTGCGGAATATCTCAATAAAGAGTACGAATATAGGAATATAACCGTGCCTGTAAGCCAGTTTACAGGCGAAGGCGGGTATTATATCAAAATACTTTCCGACCATAGGAAAACGTTCTTTTTGTCCTTCGGGTTGTCGGCTCTTGCCGGATATGAAACAAGCAACTGGGGAGATAAGGAACTATACGATGGTTCTACACTCACGAACAAAGATGCCTTTGTTTATGGTGGGGCTGCTACACTGGAACTGGAAACCTACCTGACGGACAGGGTGGTTTTTCTTATCAATGCCCGTGAACGGATGCTGTTCGGTTCTTCCATCGGAAAGTTCCACACACAATTCGGGGTCGGTTTTAAATTCATAATAAATTAGTGCGATATGAAAAAGATAATCAGAAACATATTAATGGGGGTGTACTTGCTGGGAGCAATGCTGCTGGTGTTTTCTTGTGATGATAAGCTGGATGTTCAGCAGGTTTACCCGTTTACGGTAACAACGATGCCCGTGCAAAAACGTATTAAGATGGGTGAAACGGCAGAAATACGTTTTCAACTTCAAAGGGAAGGCTATTACCAAGAAACGAAATATTTCATCAGGTATTTCCAGCCGGATGGTAAAGGTACGCTCCAGATGGCGGACGGAACATTATTTCTTCCAAATGATTTGTACCCGCTTCCGGGCGAAACGTTCCGTCTATACTATACTTCCGCTTCCACCGACCAACAACAAATTGATGTGTATATCGAAGACAGCTTCGGGCAGGTGGTACAGCTAACGTTTGCTTTCAATAATGAGAATGAGAAAGAAGAATCAAAAGAGTAACGGAGTTTAGACAACTTATTGAAAACCATCTGATATATAATTTGTCAGGTGGTTTTTTATGGATATTTTTGTTCTTTAAACTTTGAAATATGGTTGGTAATATTAGACATATAGTAGTTTTTGAGAGTTTGCCTAATGGTGAGAAAAAGACAGGGGAAGAACTTTATAAAGATTGTATAAGTAGGCGAATAGACCTTCTTCAAAATGATAGTATAAAGATGTCGCATAAATATTACAATGTCCGCAATAAAGGAGAGTTAATAGAATTAATAAAATACTATCAAGTAAATGCGGAATTTTTGAATAATGGACTTTTATTCCATTTTGAGATGCATGGAGATTCTGATTTAAAAGGATTAGTTTTAGCCGATGGCTCTTTAATCACATGGAAAGAACTCGTTGAGTTATTTAGACCAATCAATGTTACAACGAAAGACAAGTTATTTATAACTATGGCTACTTGTAATGGGCGGTATCTATATCAAGGTGTAAATGCCTATGAAAAATCACCTTATTCTGGCTATATTTCTGCGAGTAAAGAGGTTTTAGTTAATGAAATTTTAGAAGATTTTGCTATATTGTTTGAAGAACTGATAGATAATGGAAATATTGTAGCAGCATATCTGGAGCTTGAAAAAAAAGGGTCAAACTTCTATTATAAAGATTCTGAAAGGACTTTTGAAGAAGCTTTTCTATCTACCATTCAAAAACAGAGAAATGACCCACAATTCAAGGAAGAGATTCTTCAAGATACCGAAAAAGCAACGGGTAAAAGACCAACAGAAGATGAATATAAAATCATTTTAGAAAAAGTTATAAATGATTTGTACACAAAGCAAAAGGATGCATTTAATTTCAACTGACACATGAAAAAATCCACCGGGTTAGCGGTGGATCCTTTCATCAATAAAAAATTAAAAGTTCTGAAAGCGGTTTCTTTGCTACTTTCTTTTTCAGCACACTTCACGAAAGAAAGTAGTTTTTATTTGCACTGTGCAAATAGCAAGGTGTGTTCAGCGCAGCTTGAAATTCTTTCCGCAGCACTGAACTCCTTGTAAAATATTATTCTTCCGAAGTCGAATTGTTCTTATTAGAAAGCCATTCATCCCGCCGTTTCCGGCACTCTTCCAGCGTTTTCGCTACCGTAGAGAAAAGTTCTCCATTCGTATGGCGATAATCATACTGGAAATATTCTGTTCCTCTGAACGCTCCCGCAATGAACGTTACATATTTTTCTTGTCCCGGCTCTTGGGTCGTGGACACTCCATTTTTATTTAGTGATTCCATATATTTACATTAATAAAGTGAGTAATAAGGCGATGAAAACCGCAGCTACCAAAAGGCTATACAATACAGATACAAATAACCGCAGGATAAAGCGGATAACAAAAAATGCAATTATCAGGAATAACCATGTTTCCGCCGATATGGACAAAAAGTAAGTTACTGAAGCTAATAGTCCCACCCGGAACAATAACCTGAATAAACCGCTTATTTTCATTATAATTTGTTTTATGGGCGGGTTTCCCCGCCCGGTGAATAATCAGGAAGCCCGGAAAACAAAACTATCTTCAAACCAGTAATCACCCATAAACAGGTCGCGGGCAAACTTTTCGTAATCAAAGTATGTTTTTGCGAACTCCGGCAGTTCGTAGCACTGTTCTACAATTTCATAGGCATAATCTTCTTCATCGTTATATTTGCCCTGAAAATCATCCCTGAAAGAAGAAATAAGGTCGTGTGCATCTTCGGTCGATAGGTCGTGTGAGACATGATTACACCACACCATAAACGCTTGCTGCTCGTCTTCGCTTAAATCGTCCATCGCATCCCGGATGTCGAAAAAGTTGTCAGATAGCCAGCTTTCGCCGATTAATTCATCCGGTATATTTTCCCAGTCCTGAAACATATATTCCGGGTCTTCTTCGTCTGCGTGTAACTCCTTACAAGCTTCGTAAAACTCGTCTTTGTCCGAAAAGTCGGAAAGGTCAAACCACTTGCCCTCGATTGAGCCATCGTTGTACTTTGCGTATGTACCTACATAAATCCTTGCTTCGCTTAAACTTGTTGCTTCCATAACTTCTGATTTTTTTAGATATATGCGGATTCTTGAGGTGAGGGAGTTGAGTTTCATAACCTTTTTTCCTGCTTCTCGTAAATCCGACTTTTTTTATATGCGTCTTTCCGTCGGGTCGGTCGTTTTCGTTTCATATATGCCGGAAAGTGTAGGCTTTAGTCTTTGCAAGTTTTTGTGGAAAAATACTCTCAAGCGAAGCGCAGCAGGAAGATTTTTACATCAAACCCATTAGGGCTTGAACTTTCAAAGACGTTAAGAAGCCGTAAATACTTTTGCATATAGAAATGGAAATGATTAACCGCCCCGATGGAATGACTGCCTATGGGAGTGGTTTACGGTTAAAGAAGCTGGCAAAAAAGCATTACTTTTGTATCATATAATAAAGGTTTTAATTATGTATAAATCAATATTTCATATTCCAAAAATGGATTGCCCCTGTGAAGAAAGCCTTATTCGCATGAAATTACAGGATACTAAATCTATCAAGCATCTTGATTTCGACCTTGCAAAACGGATATTAGTTGTAACACATAGTGGCGACAGCAGTAATTTTATTACAGAACTTGAATCACTTAATCTTGGTGCAAAGCTTCAAGAAACAGTGGCAACAGATGGTAATGATTCTACCGATAATCCAGCCCGACAGCGAAGAGTTCTATGGATTGTACTCGCAATCAATTTCGCTTTCTTTTTGATTGAAATTACAACAGGGCTTATTTCAGGTTCAATGGGATTAGTAGCAGATAGCCTTGATATGTTGGCGGATGCTCTTGTTTATGGTATGAGCCTTATGGCTGTGGGGGCTGTTATTGCAAAGAAAAAGCGAGTGGCACTTATAAGCGGCTACCTACAAATTTTACTTGCAGCATTAGGGCTGTCAGAGGTTATAAGGCGTTTCTTAGGATTTGAGATTATGCCCGAATTTAAAACCATGATTGTCATTAGCTTACTTGCCTTACTTGCTAACTCCATCTGTCTATGGTTGCTTCAACGTACTAAAAGTAAGGATGCACATATTAGAGCAAGCGTAATATTTTCGGCAAACGATGTTATTATAAATATTGGAGTTATTATAGCAGCCTTATTTGTTTGGTGGCTTGAAAGCAATATCCCTGATTTGATAATAGGTATAGTAGTTTTTCTTGTTGTTATTCGTGGTGCAATCCGAATTTTGAAACTGGCTAAATAAAAAATGGCGGGCTTTATCGGCTCGCCATCATTAGATTATCACAATTTGTGATAAGTTACTTTTCTTCATCAGGTATTCTGTACCCTATGGGTTTTCTTGGTTTGGGGTCAGGTTTACTTAATAACTGGGTTAAAGCTTGGTATATCTCACTGAACTGTGCATCTGTACTTTCTTCCAGTTCCTCGATACGTTTAAGAAGTTCATCATATCCGATAACCATTTGTCGCATCAGGACAAATGCCCGCATAATAGATATATTTACATCTATTGCTGTTTGACTTCTTAATACCGTAGAAAGCATTGCTACACCCTGTTCCGTGAAAACCATTGGGCTGACAGAACTGTGTTTTAGGGTTTCGGGGAACTGGTCACAAATTGTGACCAGTTGGTGAAACTCTTCTTTATCCAGTTCAAACATAAAGTCAGAAGGAAAGCGCTGAATGTTACGTTTGACAGCCTGTTTGAGAACCTTTGTCTTTACATTATATAACTCTGCTAAATGGAAGTCCAGCATTACCCTGTATCCCCGGACTTCAAAGATTTTGTTTTGAATGACTTGCAATTCCATATCTATTTATATTTTAATGTTTTAGAATAAAAATCGTTACCTAATTCGTTACCCATTGGTTACCTACTGAAAATAGGTAACTATTGAGCCACTTTTTTATAGATTTTTTCAATACCCGTAAATTGCTCGGAAAGTCCTTTCATATCATCACTAATCTTATTATTAGTAATGCGGGCGTAGATTTGGGTCGTTTCAATATTGGTATGCCCCAGCATTTTAGAAACGGTTTCAATGGGAACTCCTTTACCCAGTGTCGTTGTGGTGGCAAAGGTATGACGGGCAAGGTGAAACGTAAGGTTTTTCTTGATTCCGGCAAGGTCGGCAATCTCCTTCAAATAGGAATTAAGTTTTTGATTACTGATTACAGGAAGGATTTTACCGTTAGGAAGCTTATCCTTATACTTATCCAAAATCATCTTTGGAATGTCCAGTAACGGTACATTTACATCTATTCCAGTTTTCACCCGCTTAGTCATAATCCAAAGGTTGCCGTCAAACGACTTGCGGATATGCTCTTTTCTAAGTCCTGCTACATCTATATAAGCCAAACCGCAAAAACAAGAAAAAAGAAATAAATCCCGAACGTGTTCCAGCCTTTCGGAAACAAGGTTGAGTTCAAGGATTTTCTTGATTTCATCTTCCGTAAGGTATCCTCTATCAACCCTTTGTAAGCGTATTTTATAGTTGGCAAAAGGGTCGCCGACTATCAGCCCGTTGTTCCGGGCAATCAAGACTATACGTTTGAAGAACTGCATAAACTTGGCAGTCGTGTTATGGTTACATCTGCCAACTGTCATAAGATAGACCTCAAAGTCATTTATAAACATATTGTTTATAGACTTCAAAGCTATATCGGAAAGATTGTACTTAGCTTGGATAAAACTCGCAAGATGCTTGCGGGTTACTTCATACTTTTGATAGGTAGATGCAGATTTAGATAGACCTATAAGCTGCTTCACATCATCATTGTGCTTCTGAAATAAATTCAGCAACGTTTCGTGGTTCTCCGTATGCCCTAAAAATTCATTCTTGATTTGCTCGGCAGTAACATAGTTTTCTCGCCGTTGCTGTTCATGGTAGATTTGGTGTAATGATGCTTTAATGTCTTCCAGTAACTTATTGAGTTGTGCGCAGGACTTCCCGGTTGCTTTACCAGCTTTCACACTCCAATTATCGGGATGGATGCTTTGTTTGGTACTAAACTGGCAAATTTTTCCATCAACGGTAATTCTTGCCATAATTGTTACCTCTCCATTACGTTTTTCTGACCCTTTTTTCAGGTAGAAAAGGACTTTGAATGTACTCTTCATAATCTCACTTTTTAATGTTACAAAATTACTTTTAATGTATTAATTGTGAGATATATACAGGCTGTACAAATTCGGACAGCGAGAGGTCATTTTTGGACAAATCGTTACCGTTTTTGTCCGGTATGGAATCGGTAACGATTTAGGCACAAATTTGTGTCTTTTGAGGTCTTTTTGGTGTCTTTTATGCTGGACAAAATACAAACAAAAAAGCCTACAAATCATTGACTTGTAGGCTTTTGTCCGTTTATTGTCTGTTTTTGTCCAGACCTTCCAGCGGAGAGAGAGGCTCTTTCTCTTGAACTCTCATAAACTGCCATAGGTGTTCAATATTTTGTTTTTCAGTAGTTTGTATGTTGGTTCGATAAAGTAAGATTTCATAGAAAATCTTTGGTGATATCGATTTTTGGGTGTAATTTTGGGTGCAGAAATTACACACCCAGATAATATGAATATCAAACGCAATATCATCTTTGCTCTTGAGAGTCGCAAGAAGGCAGGTGTTCCCATCGTGGAGAATGTGCCTATTCGCATGCGTGTGAACTTCGCCTCTCAGCGCATCGAGTTTACTACAGGCTATCGCATTGATGCTGCTAAATGGGATGCCGACAAACAGCGGGTCAAGAATGGCTGCATCAACAAGCTCAAGCAATCGGCTGCCGAAATCAATGCTTCGCTCCTCGGCTATTATACCGAGATACAAGAGATCTTCAAGAAGTTTGAGGTCGATGAAGTGATGCCTACGCCCGAGCAGATTAAGGAGGCATTCAACGCACTGCACAGACCAGCGGAGGAAGAAGCGAAGCCCTCCTCATGGAAAAAAGCCACGAGGGGCAATGATTTTTACAAGGTCTTTGATGAGTTTGTGCGTGATTGTGGGCGACAGAATGATTGGACACACTCTACCTATGAGAAGTTTGCAGCCGTGAAGAATCACCTTGCGAACTTTCGGGAGGGGCTCAACTTTGAGTTTTTCGATGAGAAGGGGCTGAACGACTATGTCGCTTATCTTCGTGAGGTCAAGGAGATGCGTAATAGCACTGTCGGCAAGCAGCTGGCATTCCTCAAATGGTTTTTGCGTTGGGCTTTCAAGCAGGGAGTGCATCAGAACAATGCCTACGACACTTATAAACCCAAACTCAAGAATACGCAGAAGAAAATCATCTTCCTGACGTGGGATGAACTGACGAAGCTCCGAGAGTTCGAAATACCTGCCAACAAGCAGGCTCTCGAACGAGTGCGTGATGTCTTTCTCTTTCAATGCTTCACAGGCTTGCGATATTCCGATGTATTCAACCTCCGCCGAAGCGATATCAAAGGCGAACATATCGAGGTGACCACGGTCAAAACCTCGGACAGCCTGATCATCGAACTGAACAATCATAGCAAGGCGATTTTGGATAAATACAAGGATGTGGTATTTGAGGACGATAAGGTCTTGCCTGTGATTACTAATCAAAAGATGAACGACTACCTCAAGGAGCTGGCAGAGCTGGCAGGCATAGATGAGCCTGTGCGTCAGACGTACTACCGAGGCAATGAGCGCATAGACGAGGTCACACCCAAGTATGCTCTTCTCGGCACGCATGCAGGTCGTCGCACCTTTATTTGTAATGCCCTTGCCCTCGGCATCCCTCCGCAGGTGGTTATGAAGTGGACAGGACACAGCGACTACAAGGCAATGAAGCCTTACATCGACATTGCAGACGACATCAAGGCGAATGCGATGAGTAAATTCAATCAGTTATAGCCCTATGAAACAAGAAATACAAGCCATAGACCGCAAGGATTTCGCCCCTATCGTACACGCTATTGGGGCAGACATCGAGCAAACTCAGGTGCGCATCGTGGCATCAGCCAATGCCGATATGCTCTTTCACTATTGGAAAGTGGGGCATTTCATTCTCTACCTCCAAGAGAAAGAGGGCTGGGGTGCTAAGGTCATCGACAAGCTCTCGGAGGCTATCCGCTCACAATATCCGGATAAGAAAGGATATTCTCGCAGAAACATCTTCTATATGTGTCGCTTTGCCAGTGCCTACCCTCTGAATGTGCTACAACAAATGTGTGAGGTAGACAGCGTGTTAAGTAATCCATCTGTGGATGCGGTGAAAGCTCTTGCAACTCAACTCAATCAATTAGTGCAAGAACCTCTTGCACTAATTCAAAACGCAGAAAACCAACCTATTGAAGTTTCGCAACAACCTGTTGCACAATTAGGAGAGGTGGCACAAACACTTTCTTCTGTCTATTGCACAGACATTCAGAAAATAGAGGAACTCTTCAAGCGTTCTGCGGTCGTTCGTACAAATTGGGCAAGCCATATAATACTCCTCAACAGCAAGCTCCCTCTTGGCGAACGCTATTGGTACATTACGCAAGCCGTGGCGAATGGCTGGAGTAGTAATGTGCTGAAAACACAGCTAGACACTAACCTCTTCGCTCGTCAGATTGAGGCGAAGAAGGTAAACAACTTTGCCGTGCGTTTGCCCGAACCACAGAGCGACCTCGCCAACTATCTGATGAAAGACCCCTACATTTTCGACATTATGGGACAGACAGAACAGATGGCGGAGCGAGACATCGAGTGTCAGTTGGTGTCGCACATCACGAAGTATTTGCTCGAGATGGGGAGTGGCTTTGCCTTTGTGGCACAGCAAAAGCATTTTCAGGTGGGCGAACAAGACTTCTATGCCGACCTCGTCCTCTACAACATCCAGCTGCACGCCTATGTGGTCATTGAGCTGAAGGCAACGCCTTTCAAGCCCGAATACATGGGGCAACTGAATTTCTACATCAATGTGATAGACGACACGCTGCGAGGCGAACACGACAACAAAACCATCGGCTTGCTGCTCTGCAATGGGGGCGATAAGGTTGTGGCACAATATGCCCTCTCGGGTTACGAGCAGCCAATAGGCATCAGTGACTATCAGCTCACGAAGGCTATCCCAGACAACCTTCGTTCCACCCTCCCCAGCATCGAAGAGGTCGAGGAGGAGCTTAATAAGATTGTGGATAAAAATTAAGAACGATAATAATGAGCAACGAGAATAAATGGGTTGAGGCTGTTGCGAAAGTAGCCAAACGTTTACACGAAGGACAACAAGACAAAGCTGGAGTCGATTACTTTGAGGGTCATTTGGGGTTTGTGGCATCCCTGGGTAATACTTGGCAAGAAAAGGTTGTTGGCTATCTGCACGATGTAAGCGAAGATACTCCTCATACGGTAGAACAGGTGTTAGATTTGTTGGAGGAAGAGGCAGGAGGAAGCATGGGTCTTGCCGAGAAAGAAAAAATAGGGAAAGCTCTCCGATTGCTAAATCACCATCACTCCAGCGACCGAGAAACCTATATTCACAAAATAGGAACTGACGCTTTAGCCCGAGCAGTTAAGATGAACGACCTAAGGCACAATATGGACATTCAGCGGTTGCCTCATCCCACCGCAAAGGATTACCTTCGATTAGAAAGATACAAACAGGAGTACGCCTACCTTAGCCAAATCGATTGACAACATTTTGTTGTGTAAATACCTGCATTTACATAACAAAACAGAAGGCTGTAAGATATTAGTTTATCAGCAATAATTCTCATTTATTGCCGATAAACTAATTCTTTTCTGGACGAGTTTTGTCGCAAAAATGCATCTTTTTTGCGACAAAATCTCATCAAGGAGCATATATAAGCGTTTCAATTATATGTGATTAGGGGATTGTTTGAGTGCGGAAGGGGGCTATTCCTTCTTACAATCTCTTCCCTCGATTGCGTTTGATAAGCTGTTGCCACTTGTGTTCGCACCAGTCGAGGACGGATAAGCCGTTGATGGAGAGGAAGGGCTTTTGCTTTTGGTCTTTCTCAATGCAGAGCATCGTGTCGTCCTCCTCGAAGTAGCGTTTGTACATTGAGGAATAAACCTTGGCTTTGGCTCGTACGACTTCACCAGTGCGATACATTTGTGTTATCTGCTCGTCCGAGAAGCCCATAAACGCTAAAAGCCTGCGTACATTAAGAAGGGCAAAGAATGGAGGCATAAATCGCTGAATAAAACTCCGCTCCTCCTCGTAGGCTTTCAGCTCCTTCCGCTGTTGCTCCAGCTCTCTGTCCTTATCCTTGAGCCTGTCTTGCAGAACGACAACCTCCTTGCGGATGTCGTTCTTTTCTTTTTCGCTGAGGTATTGGGCTTGTTCCGCCTCCTTCTCGAGGGCTTCGATACGCTGCTCGGCTTTGTCAAGTTCAGAGTTGCCAAAGAAAGAATAGAGCGTGTCCTTGATGCGGAGCTTACCTGCTTTCTTTTCCAGTTGGGCAACACGCTCTTTGAGCTGAGCTTCCTCTACTTTCTTGTTTTCGGTTGCTTTGACCAGCTCTTTGTAATATGCCATGTTCGTGCGGTGCTTGGCTTCCGATCCGTGAAGACCTCGCTCTAAGCCGAATTGTTTTACTGCTTGGGCATAGGTCGTTTGATACTCTTCAAGCTTCTTGGGGGTAAGCACATCATCGGCACAGAGACGCACCTTGTTTCGCTTGGTCTTGTATTTGCGTTTGCCGTTGTCGGCTTCGTCCTTGGCTTTGCGTCGCTCGCCTTGCACGATTGGCACAACGGTGGCGTGAATGTGGGGCGTCTCTTCGTCTGCGTGGAGCGTGGCTGCTACGACATTCTCCGCTCCGAAGGTCTGTCGTAACCAATCCATCGAAGCCTCGCACCATTCGGAGAGGCGTCCTTCCTTTTCGATGCGAAGCATATCCTCGTGCGAGCCTGAGAGGATAAATCGCAAGGCTCGCACTTGGTTGTCAGAAACCTTGCGGTAAATACCTGCGGTCGCTATTCTGTGCTCGATAGCCTGTGTTCGGCTCGTGACATTTTCGGGGAATTGCACCAGTTCTCGATTGAGGTGCGTGCGAGAGGCATCGACATTATTCGGGGTGTATGTCCGCTCAATATGAGCGGTCACGCCCGAGTCGTTGCCTTTCGCCTTATCTATATGTAATACGGCATAGCCCATAGTTGAAGATTGGTTCTAGGGGTATCCAAAGGGGCGAAGTCCCTTGGCTCAGGAGGGCTTTTTTAGCGGTAACGGAGTGGAGTGTGAAGAAAAAGCCCTAATGAGCTATGGCATTTCTCGAAATGTCCGCTCCGCCTGCTACCTCTGAATTCAGTGTGTCTAAGCATTCGATGAATGCTTGCCAGCTTTGTTTCTAAGTTCTCTCTTTGAGAACTTGCAGGCGATCAGCCCTGCCATAGTCCCGAAACAAAGCCGAGTCATTGCTTCGCCACCTTTGGATTACCCGATGAATACTCGATTTGAATTGCGTGCATTTGCTCTATCTGCGAAGCCCTCGCTTGCGAGGCGTCTGAGTCTGCTTTTGCGACTTGCGCTCAGCACAGAGCCACTCGTTGAGGTCTTTGTGCGGGGCATAGAGATGGCTCATATCCTTGACCTCGATGCCTGCCTCTCGAAGGTGCTGCAAAGCCTTTCTTCCTGCCTCGTCATTGTCGAGGAAACATTCCACACAGGGATATGCTTGCAGTTGTGGCAAAGCTCGAGGCAGGAGAACCAAGGAGTTTAACACCAGGCTGTCGCTTGGCTCATTGGGGTTCAGTGTCCGCCAAGAGAGGAAGTCCATAAAGCCCTCGAAGACCTGCACACTCTTTGCTCCTGCTCCCAACCTACTCATAGCTTTCGGGGCGATGCAACCCTTGAAGTAGGGATTGCGTAGCTCCCAGCCCCCTGCATCGTTTTGGAAACCGAGGGCATAATAGGTTCGTTCGCCTGAACGATAACGCACCTCGGAGCAATACTTTTCTAACTGGGAGGGCGAAATGCCGCGCTCCGAGCCGTAGCGTTGTAGCTGCGAGTTAGAAATGGATTGCACCGAAAGAATTTCGAGTCCTTGCTGAGCGGAGGTTTTTGTTCCGCCAAAAGAAAAATCAGTCTTGGGTAGTCCTGTCTCTCCTCGGAGACGTTGCAGTGCCTCTGCTGTTGAGCAGCGGTATAAAGCACAAACAAGGTCGATAATGTCGCCATGCTCGCCAGTGGCGAAGTCGTACCACTGATTGCGTTCGGTGTTCACTTTGAAAGAGGGCGTGCGCTCCTGCCTTAGTGGCGAGCAGTACCAATAGGCATTGCCCTTGATTTGTTTGGGTTTGTGTCCAGCCTGCTGGAGGTAGTCTACGATAGATAGTTGCTTGATTTCTTGTATCGTTTTCATGTCTTTTTTTCTTGGAGGGTTATTGTTGGGAATTGGTCAGTCGGTCGAAATCTATAGGCACACAGACCGTCCGACCCAATGTTGTTTCTTCTTTGGTCGGTTAGTTCAGGTATATATAACCTGCGTCCGACCGACCGATGACACGCATCTGATTAGTAGTGGTACTCTGGATTGAAGCGATATTTGCCACGCTCTTCTTTGATGACCATGCGCTTGTTCAGAAGGAAGCGGAGCAATTCTTTGAGCTTCGTCTGCCCATATTCGTGAGCGGTGACACCCTTATAGGCAGCCCGCAGTCGGGGGATTAGGTCGCCATAGCTTTGGGTACTACCCTGAGGGAAGGCGTCCTTTAATGCTTCTCGGTGCTGCTCATCCGTCAGCTCTTGATAGGAGAAATGCTTGACGGTCTTCGTGTCCTCTACATAGGTTGCATCGACCTCGGGCAGGCAGATGCCATCGGCTTGCTCCGTGAGGCGAAAGGCAAACTTGTCAAAGGGCTTGGAACGAATAATCGCAGGAGCAACCACGCTGCGGTCGGCATCGACGCTATCTTTTGTGACCTGCAAGACGCACTCCGCCTTGTTGTTCAACTCCGTGCCTATATGCCCTCGGGCGTTGTCGTCGCCCTTGTTGAGGTGTAGCACAGTGTGCAGATGGATGTTTCGCTCGCCTGTCCACTTCATCAAGTCGCCCACAAGGCGTGTCGCCTCCGTGGAGTTGTTGATGTCCAGCATCAGGTCACGGATACCATCGATGACGACCAAGCCCACATCGGGTGTATTGTAGATGGCATGGCGGATAATCTCTCTGCGTTGGTTGGGGTCGGCGATGGCTCTGAGGTGGCTGAATTTCAATCGCTCGGGTTCTCGGTCGAGCGGCAACCCTGCCAGCCTTAGAATGCGCTGCATCACCAGCTGGCAGTGGTAAGGGCTTTGCTCGGTGTCGAAGTAAAGGATATTGCGCTTGCTCTCGGGAAAGCACGCCCGATATTCCAATACCTGTCCATCAACGAGGGCAGAGGCGACTAAGGCACTCACATTGAACGTCTTCTTTGCCTTGGCTTTTCCTGTCGAAACGCTGAAGTTTCCCAGCGTGCCGATGATGGCATCGTCCACACGCAGCACGATGGGCGGTAGGCTAAACTTGTCCGTCACCCGAATGAGCGACTGCTGCCAAATGCTTTCGTAGTCTGGCGTATTCATCTGCGTCCTCCTGTTTTGCGACCAGCCAACTCGAGGGCGAGGTCAGCGTCCACGATAATTTTACGCCCTACCTGCGTGATCGCTCGGTCTATCTTGCCACTCTGTTTGATGCGGTTGGCGGTGGGGAGGCTACATCCGAAAAGTCGAGCTATGCCCGATAGTCCATACACATAGCGTCTTTGTTCTTTGGAGGGGCTCGCCTCTGTGGTAGTATTGCTGGGCTGCGATCCGTGGCGAGCAAGGAAGAGCAATTCCTCGCCAGTCATCTGCCATACGGGCTTGCCCAAAAGTTCTTCTAAAATCATACTTCATTGCAGTTTTATGGTGAATACTTTTGCCCTTGCGCTTCGGGCTATTCGTCAGCTCTGACACTGCAAAAGTATGGGCTAATTTGTTGTATATGAAATGGTAAGGAGGTCGCAGGAAATGCAAGGAAAAGGCAGGAAATCACAACCCATTACTTCACCATCCTCAACGCACATTTTCACACAAAAAGAGGCTCGCAGAGCATCACTCCCCCGAGTCTCTCGCGACGTTTCGCCCTCTCCGAGCCCCATCTCCTGCTTTTCTGTGTTAAATAGGGAAATCCCCTCGCCCCTCTGCTCATAACTTTGTACCTTTGTAACAGCTTTGAAGTGTATAACGAGTGGCTTGGTTACTTTGCGAGCTACTCTAGAACGAATAAGATAGAATGATAAGAATAGATAATCTCCGAGATCTACTCGGATATATAGGTTATAAGAAGTCTGCTGGCAAAAAAGAAGAGATTTGGAGTATTGATTTCCCTCATGTCAATAGCTCGATTTCTGTTGATTTTTCAGCAAAACACATTATCTATCCATCTGGATTGAAAGCATACCGAGAAACGACTACAAACTTTTCATCTCCCGAAAACTTTGTAGTCTTAGAATGTATCACCAGATTGCTTTCTTTGGGCTATACTCCTCATCAGATAGAGCTAGAAAAGCCAATGCCTGGGGGACACTCCGACACAGGTGGCTATTGTGACATTCTCATTAAAGACAATGACGGCAATGAGTTTCTTCTGATTGAGTGTAAAACAGCTGATGATGGTAGTTCTAAAGAATTTTCAAAGGCTTGGCATCGTATGAAAGAAGATGGTGGACAGCTTTTTAATTATTTCAATAGCTATCGCAAAGCCAAAGCACTTTGTTTGTATGCTTCAGATTGGCAAGGTGAAGAGTGTATCTATCAGAGTTATATTGTCTCAATGGAAGATAATGAAGAATATCTGCGAGCAGACAACAAACTCAAGGGGTACAGTAAGGTTGCAGAGGAGAGAGGAGGAAAGGAAGAGTATTTCAAGGTTTGGAAGAATACCTACGACAAAGATTATAGCACGGTAGGAATTTTTGAGGTCGGGATTTCTCCTTTTACAATAGGTAAACGACAGCTTTCTGTTGCCGATTTGAGGGATGCCGATGATGTAGAAATTCAGAGGAAATACCACGAGTATGCTAACATTATGCGTAAGCACAATGTTTCGGGAAGAGAAAACGCTTTTGACAAACTCGTTAATCTCTTTTTGGCAAAGATTGTAGACGAAGCACAACATGCTGACAGCTTACAGTTCTATTGGCGTGGCGCAGCTCATGACGACTATTACAACCTACAAGACCGCTTACAACTGATGTATAGCCGTGGCATGAAGGAGTTTTTGGGCGAAGAGGTGACTTATATTGACAACAAAACCATTGCTGATAGTTTTTCTTTATTCAAGAATGACCCCGATGCTACAAAAGAGAAGATTTTGGACTACTTTCAGCAACTAAAGTTTTATACAAACAATGATTTTGCCTTTCTAGATGTCCATAATCAAATACTCTTTCGGCAGAATGCAGAGATACTCAAAGAAGTGGTACGCATGCTTCAAGATATGCGTTTGCGTACAGACAAGCCCAATCAATTCTTAGGTGATCTTTTTGAGGGATTCTTGGATCAGGGTGTCAAGCAAAGTGAAGGACAGTTCTTCACCCCAATGCCTATTGTACGCTTTGTCATATCTTCTTTGCCTTTGGAGGCTATCAATGATTCTAATCAAGTTCCTCGGGTTATTGACTACGCTTGTGGGGCAGGACATTTCCTAAATGAATATGCCGAGCAAGTCAAGAATGTTGTGACTAAATCGGGGAAAGAAGCCAAGCCTTATTATTGTGAGATTTATGGGGTAGAAAAGGAGTATCGACTATCTAAGGTCGCTAAAGTCTCAGCGTTCATGTATGGGCAAGATGAAATTAATATCGTTTATCAGGACGCCCTACGCCCACACCCAGAGGTAAAAGAAGGGTCTTTTTCTGTCTTGGTAGCCAATCCTCCGTATAGTGTCAAGGGATTTTTAGAAACGCTCAGTGAGGAAGAGCGGGCAAGTTTCAAACTTTCTCAGTATGTCTCAGATATTAATGCAAACAATTCTATTGAAGTATTCTTCATAGAGCGTGCCGCACAGCTGTTAACACCAGGAGGTGTTGCGGGGATTATTCTGCCTTCTTCTGTTCTTTCAAATGGAAATATCTACTCCAGAGCACGAGAAATTATTTTACAGGAGTTTGATGTCGTTGCTATCGTCGAGTTTGGGAGTGGCACATTTGGCAAGACTGGGACAAATACGGTTACTCTATTTCTGCGGAAGAAAAATGATAAAGTGCGCATGGCGGAGCATTACCACCATCGAGTGCAAACTTGGTGTCGTGGCGACTTTAGTAAAGACGGAGTGTTTGCCGATGCGCATCTATTGGACGACTATTGCAGGATGCAGGGGATAGAACGAGGAGTTTATACCTCCTTGTTTGAAACATCTTCACAAGAAGATCTTTGGGCGCACGAACTGTTTAAGGCTTATAGAAATAAATATGCTAATGACGCAGAAGCCAAGAGGATAGCTAAAAAGAAAATCACGAAGAAATATACTGCAGAGCAGAAACAAGAAGAAATCGAAGCATATATTCTAAAGTCTATCCGCTCTATTGAGATGGAGAAGCTTTATTATTATCTTCTTGCTAAAAGCAATCCGCTCCCTACGCTCATTGTCAAAAGCCCCACAGACAAAGCAGAAATTAAACGCTTTCTCGGTTATGAGTGGAGCACTCGAAAGGGGGATGAAGGTATCAAGTATTTGAATACTTCAGTGCAGGGCGAAGACGAGGTGTTAACTCGAAAAGGACTGGACAGCATCCAAACACCACTCTTTAACCCCAAAGACTTAGACGACACGAGCCACATCAATACCTTGGTGCGAAGCTACTACTTGGGAGAGCCTATACCTGTCTCGGAAAAGTTAAGTTCTTACTGCTCCACTATACGCATGGAGGAAATGATAGACTTTAAGAGAACGGAGTTTGATATGGGGATATCAATTACTCAAACAAAACATAAGGTTAGCATTTCAAGTAAGTATCCTATTGTTCGTATAGAAGACTTTCCTACTATTATACGGAAAGGAACGTCTATAACGAAGAAAAAAGCAAAGGAAGGAGAATATAAAGTAGTTGCAGGTGGAATAGACTATGCTTATACTCATAGTGAGTACAATAGACCAGAACATACCATAACAATAAGTGCTTCTGGTGCAAATGCAGGATATGTGAATTATTGGAGTGAAAAGATTTTTGCTTCAGATTGTACTACTATAAATGTAGGTGAGATCGTATCAACTCTCTACATATACAATTACTTAAAGTCAAAGCAGAATGATATATTCTCATTAGCTCGAGGAGCAGCACAGCCTCATGTCTATCCCGATGACGTTAAAGATTTTCCAATCCCCCTTCCCCCTCCCGAGGTTCAACAGCAGATTGTAGATGAATGTGCTAAGGTGGATGCAGAATATGAAACCTCTCGTATGGCTATCGAAGACTATCGTCAGCGTATCTCTAAGATATTCACTGATTTAGAGGTGATTATTGATAGTAAAATAGAGGGGGGTAAATGGTTGATTATTAGTGATATAGGAGAAGTTAAGATGTGCAAGAGGATATTCAAAGAACAAACGTCTCCTTTTGGAGAGGTGCCGTTTTTCAAAATTGGCACTTTTGGAAAGATCCCAGATGCCTATATCTCAGTTTCTGTTTATGAAGAGTATAAGCAAAAGTATCCTTATCCCCAAAAAGGAGAAGTTTTGATTTCTGCAGCAGGTACTATTGGCAAGGCTGTCGTATATAAGGGGGAGGCTGCATACTATCAAGACTCCAATATTGTTTGGGTAAGCCATGATGAGAGCAAGGTCAAAAATTCATACCTCTATTATGTGTACCAGAATACCAAATGGAAACCTACAACAGGAGGAACAATACCTCGTCTCTATAATAAGGATTTAGGAGCGACAAGGATACCAGTGCCATCTCTTGATGTCCAAGACGAGATAGTATCAAAAATCAAAGAATACGAAAATAAAATAGCCGAAGCGCAAGCTATTATGGATAGTTGTTCTGCTCGTAAAGTAGTCATTCTCAACAAATATCTGATATAAGATTATGCCATACCCGATAGAGAAAAAACTTGTCATAGCCGTTTCATCGAGTGCCCTCTTTGATATGCAAGCGTCTGATGCCATCTTCAGGCAAGACGGAGAAAAAGCTTATCGAGAGTATCAGCAGAAGAATCTTGATGTTCCGCTAGAAACAGGCGTTGCATATCCTTTTATAAAAAGGCTTTTGAGTTTAAACGCCTCCTTCCCCGAGGAACAGCCGATAGAGGTCATTCTGTTTTCTAAAAATAGCCCAGAAACAGGATTAAGAGCATTTCGTTCGATTCAGCATTACGAACTAAATATATCTCGTGCATGCTTTTCCTCTGGCAGCTCGAATCATCAATACCTTCCAGCGTTCAATTCTACGCTCTTCTTGACTACTAATATAGAAGATGCAAAAGAAGCATTAGCTAATGGAATTACTGCAGGAGTTGTAGGGAAACAAGAGGTACATGATTCGAATGAAGAAGGGCTTTGTTTAGCATTTGACTTTGATGGAGTCATAGCAGATGATAGCTCAGAGAAGGTCTATAAAGAACGGGGATTGGAGACTTATCAAGAGTATGAGAAAGTGTATGGAACTCACCCCTTAGGCTCTGGACCTATTGCAGATCTTCTAAAGAGAGTCTCATCATTCCAGAAATTAGAACGTATCAAACAACAAAACAACCCAAACTACAATAGGTTGTTGAGAACCGCTATTGTTACAGCTCGTAATGCCCCTGCTCATGAGAGAGTTGTTTTTACACTCCTCAGTCTAGGGGTCGAGGTTGATGAGGTCTTTTTTATGGGAGGAGTAGAGAAAGCAAGATTGCTGAATATTCTAAAGCCTCATATCTTCTTTGATGATCAGACTACTCATCTTGAAAATATAAAAGACATTGCAGGGGTACACATCCCTTTTGGTATAGCAAATGCCAATGTTTAGCTATCGGTCCAAATGATAGTCTTGAACTCAACTCGCAAGCATTTCTTGCAAATTGGTTGTGAGAAGAAATAGAATACTCCAAAACAAACACTCCACCCAAATTGTGGTCTTGGGTGTGTTTTTTATTGCTCGTAAGTTTTTGGGTGTAAAAAAGGGTGTAAATCGCATAACTTGCTGATTTACACCCTTGTTTGCGGAGAGAGAGGGATTCGAACCCCCGGAGGCTCTCACCTCAACGGTTTTCAAGACCGCCGCAATCGACCACTCTGCCATCTCTCCAATGGTTATCCCATTTTTGCGATGCAAAGGTAAGGGATATTTTTTATTCAAGCAATAGATAGAGGGATATTTTTGTATTATTACATGAGAAGGTCTTTTGTCGGATGAGAAGAATGTAGTTTTTAGGGGGAGAGCAGTTTGTCGAATGCCAATCGGGGAGAACCATTTGCCAGATATATGATACCGCAATAGGCGAAAAGGTGTTGTTTCAAGATCTGTTGCAGTACGGCATTGTCTCGGTGTGTATCTATGCGGAGATAGAGATAGCGGGAGGCAGCAAAGTCAAAAACGGCAGAGGCAATCCCTCTAAGCGAACCATCCGAAGCCAGACGGTGAATAACGCCATAAGGTTTATCGTAAGACCAAGTCCCATCGTATATCTCGGAGTAGGTCGGATCCGGTCCATCCATCAGCACAAAATATCCGGAGGGCTGCCCCGACTGCTCTGTCTCCAAGATGACATACCCTACTCCCAGACGGATATCCTCCTCTATCATCGCTTTAGACGGGTAGCCCTCTGCCCATTGAGTAGGATTCCCATTCCGACACATAAAGATACGAGCCGCATTCAGTACTCGCAATATTTCGGGGATATGCTCCGGTTTTGCTTCGGTTATGTACATATATAATTATATAGAAAGGGCGGATAGAAAAATCTATCCGCCCTTATTTATCGATCAGTGTTTACTTTTCACCCTAAGAGAGATCTTCACGAAGAAGAATATGATGGCAAAGTACATCAGTACGGTCAATGCTTGAGACCAAGGATTGGCATTCCATTCTGTTTGGAAGATATTCACCTCGTAGTATCTGAGTATTGCGCTTACCACACCCATGAGAGCACCTCCGGCGATGAATCCGGAAGCTATGAGAGTTCCTTTCTCTACACGCTCCTTGTTGAGGTCGCTATTTTTGCTTCTGCTACCTACAAACCAGCTCACAAGACCGCCTACAAGCAGAGGAGTATTGAGTTGGAGCGGAATAAACATACCCAAAGCAAAAGGAAGTGTCGGCACTTTTGCAAAGTTGAGAACGAGAGCAATAGCGGCTCCGATGCCGTATAACGCCCACTTCGCCGAAGCTCCTTGCATCATCGGTTCTATCAGCGCAGCCATTGCATTGGCTTGAGGAGCCGCAAGAGCACCGGAGGTGAAACCGTAGGTCTTGTTCAACACCATGATAACCCCTCCTACCGTAGCGGCAGAGACAAGAGTACCCAAGAATTTCCAACTCTCTTGCGACTTTGGAGATACTCCAAGCCAATACCCAACCTTGAGGTCGGTGATGAATCCGCCCGCCATAGAGAGTGCCGTACACACTACACCTCCGATGATAAGAGCGGAGACCATGCCGTGAGGACCTTTAAGTCCGACCACTCCTAAGATAAGAGAAGCCAGGATAAGGGTCATAAGGGTCATGCCCGATACCGGATTGGAACCTACGATGGCTGTTGCATTTGCCGCAACGGTAGTGAACAGGAATGCGATAACCGCCACCAAAAGCAGAGCCACTACGGCATGCATCAGATTTTGAACAACACCGAGATAGAAGAATATCCCCGTAACACCAAGAGCCAGAATAGTACCCCATGCAATAATCTTCATCGGTATATCCTTATCTATCCTCTTCTCTGCTGCTACCGCAGTACCGGCAGATGCTTCCGGCTTGCTCTTCATCTCTTTTGCTGCAAGTCCGAGAGCAGATACGATGATCTTTCTACTTTTTATGATGCCTATGATTCCGGCAGTGGCGATACCCCCTATACCAATGTTTCGGGCATAGACCTTAAAGATCTCTTCGGGCGACATACTTCCTACCGGCACGGTTATGTTCGGGTCTCCGAATGTAAGGAGTGTATCCGGATAGATCAGAGACATGGCCGGAACGATGATATACCATATCAGGAACGAGCCGGCACATATAATAAAGGAGTACTTCAGACCTATTATAAACCCAAGACCGAGCACCGCAGCCCCTGTATTGATATTGAATATCAGCTTGGCTTTGTCCGCTATGGCGTTACCCATGCTCACCATACGGGAAGATATCTCTTCGTGCCACAGCCCAAGAGTGGAGACAAGGAAGTCGTAGAGCCCACCGATAATACCTGCCAAAAGAAGAGGCTTGGCTTGTGCACCGCCTTTCTCTGCCGAGATCAGCACTTGAGAGGTAGCAGTGGCTTCGGGGAACGGATATTTCCCGTGCATCTCCTTGACAAAATATTTGCGGAAAGGTATCAGAAGCAGGATACCCAATACTCCTCCAAGCAGGGAAGAGATAAAGATCTGCAAGAAGTTCACGGTCATTTCCGGATACTTCTCCTGCAAGATGTAGATGGCAGGCAGCGTAAAGATGGCTCCTGCCACTACCACTCCGGAGGCTGAACCGATAGATTGAATGATGACATTCTCGTGCAGAGAATTTTTTCTCTTGGTTGCAGACGACAGTCCGGCGGCAATGATGGCAATGGGGATTGCGGCTTCAAACACCTGTCCTACCTTTAGTCCCAGATAGGCAGCGGCTGCACTGAATATCACAGCCATAAGCACACCCCAGAGTACAGACCAAACCGTCACATCCGGAATAGACTTGTGTTCCGGCACAACCGGGACGTACTCTTCTCCCGGCTTGAGTTCTCTGAAAGCATTTTCCGGTAATCCTTTTATCGGATCGTCGGAAGAGGAAGTTTTACTCATAAGTATCTGTTTTTGATTAGGTAATACAAAAGAGAGGGTGCCTGTATCGGCTGTTTTGCTTTAGCTGTAAGGCTCTTAAGGCGTGCCTATCAGCAGCGTGCGTTGTGCCAGCTCTATCTCGCGTTTGTCACCTGTGTGCTTTCCATCGACATCAGAAAGCTTGACACAGTTATACCATGGTTGAGAGGAGGTAATCTGGCAGCGGAACAGCTTCATCACTATGTTGAGCGGTTTGATGCCGTTCCCGACATCATTTGTCAGGTTCGTCCCTATACCGAACGTGGCACCTATCCTGCCGGAGCAGTATGCTTTGATCTTCTTTGCCTTTTCTATGTTGAGGCTGTCCGAGAATACGATATACTTGATCTGCGGATCCACACGAAGCTCTTTGTATCTGGAGATCGCTTTTTCCACGAATCCGAACGGGTCGCCACTGTCGTGCCTTATGGAGGTGAAGAGCATGGCATGTTTTTTCGAGAAGTTTCGCATGAAGACATCGGTGGTATAGGTATCTGTGAGGACTGTGCCCAAATCTCCATCATAAACATCTATCCAGTGCTCCATAGCCATGTAGTTTGCCATCTTGTAGCCGAATATCGCTCCGTGAAACTGTATCCACTCGTGAGGATGCGTACCCGATACTCGCAGGTTGTGCTTCATGGCGTAGTAGACATTGGATGTACCGAAGAGATAGTTGCCGGCATGCTCTTTCAGGATGCTTGTTACCTTGTCTTCCACTTCGGAGCTGAACCGGCGTCTCATGCCGAATATCGAAGTCTGTATCTCGTGTTTGGCTATCTCTTCTGCCTTCCTTCGGGTCTCGTTCCGAATATGAACCCAGTCCGGAGTGGCTCCCGTTACTCTGAAATAGAGTTCGGAGACAAGAGCCAGTATGGGCGTTTCCCACATGGTGATGCGGTAGAGGAGTCCGCTGGCTACGATATGCAGGTGATTCTTCTCATCCATCCAGACCTCTATCTCTTCCGGATTGTATCTGTACCCTTTCAGAAAGTCTATGTAGGTCGGAGGCAGATAAGGGAGCATTTTGTAGAGGAAAGTCTCCTCTTCGGGAGTGAGACAGAGGAGAGACATCTTCTGTATCTCTTCTCTCACCAGTGTATCAAATCCTTTGGGATAGACCACTTCGTCTCTATCCACAAAACGAAACTCTCCTTTTGCGCGTGGGAACAGCTTGGAGTACGCATACCCTGTGGTAAACTTGTACAAGTCTGTGTCCAGAATGCTTTTAATAATACCGCTCATCTCTGTTGATCTGAAATAATATCGCTAAAGATAGTTATTTATTGTCTAATAGATATTGTCCGGCTGCACTCTTCCGGGAGAGGTTTTTCAGGGAGCTTTTATATAAAAACGGTCTCCCGGTTTCGCCCTCCGAAGCAGAGTATCTCATTGCGGATTTTTAGAGGTAAATGGGAGAAATGTGCCTTAATCTGCTTGAAGCCAATGCGGTATGAGAAATCGCGAATTTCGGATCAACGCTCTCCTTGGTCGGATTCAAGGGCTGTTTTCGCATTAATATAGGTGAATTTTAACACCATTGTTTGTAAATAAATTCTAATGCACTTTTAGGGCAAAAAAGAGCAAAAAAGAGGCAGAAAAGCATAAATAGCTATCTGTCAGTACTATAGCTAAAAATTCTAAACACGTTAATCGAATCCGGTAAACGTGTTTAATGAAATCGGTAAACGTGTTCATTGAAAAATTAAACACGTTAAGCCGAAAGAATATGCCCGAAAAAGGGCGAAAGACTCTATTATGAAGAAACATCTTTTCTATGTAAATTTGTCGGAGCAGAATCAAAAAACAGTATCGCTTATGATTTCTACCGAAATTGCTCCTTACGTCATACAAGAGGAGTTTCAGCTTTGGACGTTTCATCTGGATGCCGCAGGTCGCTTTCCCTTGAGCAAGCTGGTGAGCAGACTTATTCACACGGCCGGACTTCATGCCAATCGCTACGGATTTGGCGTGATGAAGTTGCAGGAGCAAGGTTATACTTGGGCATTGCATCGCCTTTCCATACATTTCGAGCAGCCGTTAAACCATGATGCCTCATTCAAAATAACCACATTCGTGACAGATGTAGGGGCAGTGAAGACTACTCGTAACTTCATGGTGCATCAGGGAGAGAAGCTCATCTGTACCGCAACGAGCTACTGGGTGGCTATGGATATGCAGTCCAGAAGAGCTATCCCGCTCACCCATATTCTGACCAAAGAAGTGGTGGTATCTGCACCGGAAGGGGTGGAGATGCCTGTGCCGGCACGGAGCGTATGGGGACGAGAGGAAGAGGAGAGTAAGATTGCGGGGCTTGATCATAAGGTGCGATACTCCGATCTGGACATCAACAACCATGTGAACAGTGCCATTTGGGTAACGATGGCAATGAACACTCTACCGGTGAACGAAGTACTCCGCCGAGAGGTTCAAGAGGTGGATATTCACTTTATAGCAGAGGCAGCCCACGGTGCAGAGCTTATCACGCACTATGCTCCATCGGGGCAGGGATATGCCGTAATGATCTCTTCCGCAGAGGGAGAAGCACCCCATTTTTGTATCAAACTAAAGCTAAAAGAGAGTCATGAACAATAATAAACTTTATCCGCTGACGTTCGTTCCCATCCTGAAAGAGATCATCTGGGGTGGACACAGGCTCGAACCATTCAAGGGACTGCCCTCTTCGGAGAAGAAGATAGGGGAGAGCTGGGAGATTTCACTCATTCCGGGAAGTATCTCGGTGGTAGCCGAAGGATCTCTTAAAGGACGATTGCTTTCGGATCTGATCTCGGAGTACGGATCGGAACTGCTGGGCAGGCAGGTGTACGAAAGGTATGGAGACAACTTCCCCCTCCTTATTAAATACATAGATGCCGCAGCCGACCTGAGCATACAGGTGCATCCGAACGATGAGATAGCCCAGCAGAGACACCACTCTTTTGGTAAAACGGAGATGTGGTATGTGGTGGATGCTGCTCCGGATGCTACGCTAAAGACCGGCTTCAGAGAGAAGATCTCCGAAACGGAGTTTGTGGCAAGATCCGAAGATGGTTCCATTGCCGATGCGTTGGCAAGCTATCGGGTAAACAAGGGAGACCTTTTCTTCCTTCCTGCCGGACGTATCCATGCCATCTGCAGTGGCTGTCTGGTGGCGGAGATACAGCAGAACAGCAACATCACTTACAGGATATACGACTACAAAAGGAAAGATGCGGACGGGAACGAGAGAGAGTTGCACACGGAGCTTGCCAAGGATGTCATAGACTATTCGGTATCGTCAGACTATCGCACGCAATACGATATGTCTCCCGCTCTGTCCGAGCATAGGCAGGTTGTGGAGTCGCCATACTTTATCACCTCTATCGTTCAGCTTCGGGGAGAAGAGATACATATCTCCCTTGCCGAAAGAGACTCTTTCACGGTCTGCATGGTAGTGGAGGGAGATGTGGAGCTGGAAGCAGACGGACAGAAATGCTCATACAAGATGGGAAGCACGATACTTGTTCCGGCATCTTGCCATGCATTGACACTTCGCTCGAAGGCAGGAGCAAGAGTGATGGAGTGCTTTGTTCCCGGAGTGGCACGGGGACTGACAGAACCGTCATGTTAGTTTCCGCTTTGAGCCGGTGGCATACATTTGGAGAAGTAAGACGATAGACATAAAACTTAAATAACATAATATTCAAAATCTATGAACATTAAACCGCTTGCAGACAGAGTAGTGATCCTACCGTCTGCTCAAGAAGAAAAGACAGTTTCAGGCATTATCATTCCGGACAGTGCAAAGGAAAAGCCTCTGAGAGGAGTAGTGAAAGCCGTAGGCCAAGGCACTAAGGACGAAGAGATGGTACTGGCTGTGGGTGATGAAGTACTGTATGGAAAGTATGCCGGAACAGAGATCGAGTTCGGTGGCGAAAAGCTGCTTATCATGAAGCAGTCCGATGTACTTGCAGTGGTAGAGAAGTAATGAAAGAACAGATAAACAGAATCAGATAAAGACATGGCAAAAGACATTAAATTCGATATAGAAGCAAGAGACCTGCTAAAGAGAGGTGTGGACGCTCTTGCCAATGCAGTGAAGGTAACACTCGGTCCCAAGGGACGCAACGTGATATTGGATAAGAAGTTCGGTGCACCGCACATCACCAAGGACGGTGTCTCTGTTGCGAAGGAGATCGAGCTGGAAGATCCGTTTGAAAACATGGGAGCACAGCTTGTGAAAGAGGTGGCTTCCAAGACCAACGATGATGCCGGAGACGGAACAACGACAGCTACCGTGCTTGCACAAGCCATCATCGGGGTGGGATTGAAGAACGTTGCTGCCGGAGCCAATCCGATGGATCTCAAGCGCGGTATAGATAAAGCTGTGGAGAAGGTTGTGGAGCATCTTCGCTCACAGTCCAAAGAGATCGGCGACGACTTGGCTAAGATCGAACACGTAGCGAAGATCTCTGCCAACGGAGACGAGAAGATCGGTGCACTCATTGCGGAAGCGATGCGCAAGGTAAAGAAAGAGGGCGTCATCACAGTGGAAGAGGCGAAAGGAATAGAGACCACGGTAGAGGTGGTGGAAGGTATGCAGTTTGACAAAGGCTACATCTCTCCCTACTTCGTGACCAATACAGAGAAGATGACCGTAGAGTTCGACAGCCCATATCTTCTTATCACAGACAAGAAGATCTCCACTCTCAAGGAGTTTCTTCCTATCCTTGAGCAGGTGGTACAGACAGGCAAACCTCTTCTTATCATTGCCGAAGACATCGAGAGTGAAGCGTTGGCAACCCTTGTGGTGAACCGTCTCCGCGGTTCTCTCAAGATATGTGCCGTGAAAGCTCCGGGTTATGGAGACAGACGCAAGGCTATGTTGGAAGACATCGCCATCCTTACCGGCGGTACCGTTATCTCTGAAGAGAAGGGTCTCAAGCTCGACTCCGCAACCATGGAGATGCTTGGCACGACAGAAAAAGTTACGATCGACAAGGATAACACCACTATCGTAAACGGTGCAGGATCCAAAGAAGACATCGCAACAAGAGTGGCTCAGATACGTGCTCAAATGGACTCTACTACGTCCGACTACGATCGTGAAAAGCTACAAGAACGTCTTGCCAAACTTTCCGGCGGTGTGGCTGTCCTTTACGTCGGCGCACCTTCCGAAGTGGAAATGAAGGAGAAGAAAGACCGGGTAGAGGATGCTCTGAGCGCAACCCGTGCCGCTGTGGAAGAGGGAACAGTGCCCGGAGGCGGTATCGCTTACATCCGTGCCGCGAAAGCTCTCGAAGGTCTCAAGGGTGAGAATGATGACGAAAACACCGGAATAGAGATCATCAGACGTGCCATCGAAGAACCTCTTCGTCAGATCGTGGCAAATGCCGGAAAAGAAGGAGCAGTCATCGTTCAGAAAGTGAAAGAACACGAAGCCGATTACGGCTACAACGCTCGCACAGAGCAGTTCGTCAATCTGTACGAAGCCGGCGTCATCGACCCCACAAAGGTTACCCGTGTTGCTCTTGAAAATGCCGCATCCATCGCCAGTATGTTCCTCACAACCGAGTGCGTCATTACCGACATCAAGTCCGAAGAGCCTGCCATGCCGGCAATGCCGCAAGGTATGGGCGGAATGATGTAACAGACCGGAAGAAAATATCATCAACACGAAGGGCTGCTTCCCGAATCAGAAGGGAGGCAGCCCTTCTTCTGTTTCTGCCTGGCAGGCACGCAGAACTGCTCCGAAAGGGAGCAATGAAAATTTGGGAAGCAACGGACTAATACCTGAAAAGTGCTTGATGAAAAGTCGGATTGATAATGAACAATTCTATATTTCAAACTTCGGACTCGGAAAGCTGTTGGGAGCATATTATAAAAGCAGTTCCCCACTTTTGTCAAGCGAAAAACTGCTCTTTTTACTTCAGTATTTGTCCGTTTCTTCAGCCGGAAACGTCAGCGAATATTGCAAGCGAGCTTCTGAAGAGTCTCGGCAAAGAGGGTGGCGAAACGTAGCTCGAAGGCTGCTCCGGTGAGGTCGCTGTCGATGGATACGGACTCGGTGGTCAGCACTACCTGATGTGTCTCCGGATCAAACTCGCGGCTCTCTCCCCACAGAAGTCCATCGTGATTGTAATAGTTGTGCACTTCCTGATGAGGAGCGCCGGTGGCAAGATCGGTTACGGCATAGTGAGCGTGGATGAGATGAGGTCTGTCCGAGTTATCGAAGAGGTATCGTAGGTTAACTTTTCGTTCTCGACACTCCACTCCCTGCGAATCAGATAAGGAAAGTGGATGAACTCGCATCCCGGAATTCCTGCCGTTTCGATCCCTCTTTCCTTGAGTGTGCTTTCCCATTCAAGCCCGAAAAAACATTTTACTTTCTCCTGAATGATCTCTCCTTCGGGAGATCTGCTCCGAAGATTTATCTCCATGACGTTGATGACATGAGGCTCATCTTTTGACTGTCGAATGGTTTCGGCAAGAGCTTTGCGGATCTTTTCAACCTTTTGAATGTGCGTCTTGACGGCAGAGGGCTGAGCATGAACGGCAAAAGAAAGCGCGAAAAGAAGGAGAAAAAGAGCGGTTTGCTTCATGAGATAAGGCGTTTAGAATTCGACATTGGAGACATTGTTGAAGGTGTCATAGAACGATCGGGAGATTTCCGCATCATCCCAAAGAAGCTTTGGCAGCGGCTTTGCTCCTTCTTGCTTCTGCTTTGCCCCGTTCGGAAGAGGCTTTCGGGTCTGAGGATCCAAAGGTGTCGTGATAGTGGTGTACCGGATGGCTTTTGTCCCGGCGTAGTAGATCCGCCTCTCGACACTTGCCGGCAGACTTTCGGAGGAGGCATTGCTTTCTGTCTCGTTGCCCTTGTAATAGGAAAACAACAGATCGCCGCTCTTGGGGTCGAATAGAAATTCGCGGTAAAACTTTTCCGTTCCGTAGTTCCAAGACGTGCGGACGAGATAAAGCTCATTGAAGGGATGCTCCTCATCCGTACCGGGAATGAAGAAAAACTCCGTAGTGAGTCGCGACAGTCCGCTGCCCGGCATATTGCGAGACATGGTTAGCGTCATGCAGTTCTCTTTATCTTTCTTCGCTGTGGAGTGCGTCGCCATTTGCGTTGCTTTATTATATGCCGCTCGGATCGAAGCTACCTGCTTGTCCGTCTTCGGATCGGATTGCGCGTGAACCACAAAGGAGATCAGGCAGAGGGAGAGTATTAAGATGAATTTTTTCATTTGCTGTTGTCTGTTTCTTGTATCACTTCCGAAGATAAGGTCTTTATCTTCGTCTTCTTTCCCCAAGAGTTGTCT
This sequence comes from Porphyromonas sp. COT-108 OH1349, assembly GCF_000768755.1. Classification (NCBI taxonomy): domain Bacteria; kingdom Pseudomonadati; phylum Bacteroidota; class Bacteroidia; order Bacteroidales; family Porphyromonadaceae; genus Porphyromonas; species Porphyromonas sp. COT-108 OH1349. Next base: position 128,677 of record NZ_JRAH01000003.1, read on the forward strand.
CTCCATAACAGAGGACTTTTTAGGGTAAAAGAAAAGCGGAACTACGATATTATCGCATTCCGCTTCTCTTATTCCAAAACAGATCTTAGAGATCTTGTTTTAAGTCTTACTTCTTGTCCTTGCAGCAGTCTGCTTCGCCTTCTTTGTGCTCGCAGTTTTCCTTGTGCTCGCAGTTCTCCTTACCTTCGCAGTTTTCTTTGTGCTCGCAGTTTTCCTTACCTTCGCAAGTAGCAAGGCTATCTGTCGGAGTTTCTACTACTTCTACTACTTCTACAGGAGCAACTGTTTCTTCAGTTGTAGTTTCTGCAGACTTGTTACCTGTACAAGAAGCCAAAGCTACTGTGAAAATAGCAGCCAAAGCAACTTTGATAAATTTCGCTTTCATAACTTTTTTTTGAGAGTTATATATTGAACAATACTTCCATGGGTGCAAAATTACTTCATTATATTCATTGCACCAAGAGTTTGGCAATTTATTTTTATCAAATCCTATAAATTCCTTGCCATTACTATAATGTGCTGTAAATATGAAGCATTTCGCTATATGCTATAAACAATAAAACTTATGATTCCGCCTATAATAATGGTAAGAATCGGATGCAAAAGTTTCTTAATGGTAATGATGAGAGCAACAGCAAAAAAGAGGATGCTTTTGTAGTCTATAAAGTTTTCGCTGTTGCACAGAAGCAGTGCCGCTGCAGCAATAAGCCCGATGGCTGCAGGTCTTATCCCTTTGAATACAGCTTCCACATGCCTGTTGTTGGCAAACCGGGAAAAGGAGTAAGAGATGATGAATACCAGCAGGAACGAAGGCAGCATTACCGACAACGTGGCAAGGACACTGCCCCAAACAGATCCGGTAACAACGTATCCTATGTAGGTGGCACTATTGATCCCTATCGGTCCGGGAGTCATTTGAGAGATGGCGACAATGTCTGTAAACTCTTGAGCGGTCAGCCATTGGTGTTTCACCACTACTTCATCCTGTATAAGGGAAAGCATTGCATACCCTCCGCCAAAGCCGAAGAATCCGAGTTTGAGATAGACGTAAAACAGTTCCAAATAGATCATATCGGTTATTCTTTATTGGGATGAAGTCTTCTTCGGATATGCTCCGTATAGATGTAGCCCAAAGCTCCGGCTACAATGATGACTATCACAGGGGATATTCCGAAGTACCAGACCGCGATGGCAACAGCTATCGGAATCCATATTGTAGTGTGTGGAAGGTGCAACCTCTTCCATGTCTGGAATACCGGAGCGGCTATCATTGCCACAACTATCGGGCGCAAGCCTTTGAACACTCGCTCCACATACTCATTTTCTCTGATCTGAGAGAAGAAGAGAGCCAGTATAAGAATGATCAGGAAAGACGGTAGCGTTGCCCCAAGAGCACAAGCTACTGCTCCTATTGGGCCTCTTAGCTTGTAGCCTATAAATATTGCCATATTCACGGCAAAGACTCCGGGAAGAGACTGGGCAACGGCAAAGAGATCTATGAACTCCTTATCTGTCAGCCATTTTTTCTTGCTGACGATCTCTTCTTGTATGAGAGGAAGCATGGCATGACCTCCCCCAAAGGTGAAGCCACCTATTACAAAGAATGTTCGGAAAAGTTTCCAAAGAGATACCATAAGAGTTTTCTCTTGAGTGATCGTTGTTACTTCTTTAGGGTAGAATGCCTTTACAAACAAAAAAGCTCGTCCTCCCAACGAGAGAACAAGCCAATATTTGTCTTATTGTAAGTAGCCCATAGGGGAATCGAACCCCTCTTTCAAGAATGAAAATCTTGCGTCCTAACCGATAGACGAATGGGCCAAGAAGAAAGTTTTCTTACTTGATGCTGTTACAGGCTATTTGCGAAGCGAGTCAGCTTAGACTTAAGATTGGCAGCTTTATTTTTGTGAATACGTCTTTTGCTGGCCATTCTGTCAAGCATTGAAACCACTTCCGGAAGTCTCTCTTGTGCAATAGCTTTATCTGTAAGAGCTCTAAACTTGCGAACAGAAGAACGCATAGTACGAGCATAGTAGCGGTTGCGCAAGCGACGTGCTCTCGATTGTCTTATTCTTTTAAGTGCAGACTTATGATTTGCCATGTCTAAATTTTCTATCTAATGATCTTTAGTTTATTTTCTTTTAGTAGCCCATAGGGGAATCGAACCCCTCTTTCAAGAATGAAAATCTTGCGTCCTAACCGATAGACGAATGGGCCAAATGCTTTATAGCACTCTCCTTGGGAGGTTTAGCGAATGCAAAGATAGAGACTTTTTTTTAATCCTGCAAACCCTATGTGCTTTTTTGAATAATATTTTCTTTGCTCCTACCGGCTGGTTCTATCGTTTCTTGTTTTGTCCTGTTTTTTGCAGGCCTGCGACGCTTCTTCGTTGGGATGCTTTCTGTTTTACTTTCGGCAGTTCTCTGTCTCTTTCTTTTCTCGGAGATAAACAGACGGTCCAGATTGGCTTGAGTTGCTTTTGTGGAAGTCCAAATCTCCAATAGGCAGACAATAAAAGAGGCTGCCAGCAACACCAAAGCCAGTAAGAATGTATAGATTGCCAGCATACTTATATTCACGAGTGTGGCAATTGTTGAGATCACACACATCAGAAAGCTTATAGCTCCGAGGCCTTGCATCGCTTTTATCAGTCTCAACTGCTTGTGGAGGCTCTGTATCCGGTGCATGTAATTTCGTTCGGGATGTTTCTCTGCATGCTCTTGAAGACTTTCCACTGCGAATGCGCAGGAAAGACATCTGTTGGCAAAGAACAAGAGTATCAGAGAATAGATGCCGGTAAAAATCAAGGCAGGAATAGTAAGAGAGAGTATCTCCATATCGTTTGTGTTGTTTCTGTTGATTGCCTGTTGTGTCTTGTAAAGTGAGAGGGTAAGTCAAATATTTTGATTTTGACTCACCCTCTCTTTATGTTGTAACAGATTGTTACTGCTTTATAGGTGTCAAGGAAATCTTTTTCCTCTTATTATCTGCGGATTCCGAGTTCCTTGATTATAGCACGATATCTTTCAATGTCAATCTTGATGAGATAATTGAGAAGACGGCGACGCTTACCCACAAGTCTCTTTAGAGAGCGCTCTGTGTTGTAGTCTTTGCGGTTGCGTTTAAGGTGCTCTGTCAAGTGTGAGATTCTGAATGTGAACAGAGCTATTTGGCTTTCAGGTGAGCCTGTATCTGTTGTACCTTTGCCGTATTTCTCGAAAAGCTCAGTTTTTTTAGCTGAATCTAAATACATATCTTTCTAATGTTTTGTTTTGTTGTTTCTTGATGTATATAGTTTGCTTAATTCAAATGTAAAGCCTCGGTCAGCTTTCGGAAGCTTTACCACTACATTCTTCTTAAGCGGAGGGTTGAAGCCGGATTGCTTTTCTCTTTTCTATATCCGTATTGTTTTCGGAACGGAAAAGATTACTTCTTCGCAAGAGCTTCTTTTACGTTTTCGTTAGGTACCATCTCTTCTTGAAATACGTAAGCACCTGTTTTTGGAGACTTCACCATACGAATCACTTTGGAGTATGTACGCCCGTCACCGGTTTTGAAGGACGCCACTGCTTTCTTTGCCATAGCTTATACGTGTGTTGTTATTTAATTTCTTTGTGTAGGGTCATACGCTTAAGAATAGGATTGTATTTCTTAAGCTCCAATCTTTGAGTGGTGTTCTTTCTGTTTTTCGTGGTAATATATCTTGAAGTTCCTGGCATTCCACTCTCTTTGTGCTCAGTACACTCAAGGATCACTTGGATTCTATTACCCTTTGCTTTCTTAGCCATAAGTAATTTTCGGGATTAAAGTGAATAGATTAGACAAATTAGAGTAGAGTGTACTTTCTAAGAGTACCGTTTTCTGCTGCTCTTCTTAAAGCAGCATCCAAACCGATCTTATTGATCAGTCTCAAACCTGCTGCAGATACCTTGATGCGGATCCAGCAGTCTTCTTCTACCCAGTAGAACTTTCTGTCGAAGAGGTTCGCATCGAATACTCGTTTGGTGCGTCTCTTAGAGTGAGAAACGTTGTTCCCCACCATCGCTCTTTTCCCGGTTATTTGACAAATTTTTGACATCGTTGCTATCGTTATTGTTGTTACTAAAATAAATCAATTGCGTGTATTAGGGAGCGCAAAGTAAGCACTTTTTTCTGACTCTTGCAAACTTTACGGCCTAACACTCACCTCCTTCGGAGTGTTTGGATGTGGAATATCTGTTTTTAGCGTAACGGGTGCAAAGATACAAAATATTGTTGGATAAGGCAATAATAACCACTATCTTTGTGCCTGATTTTGAAAGTTATTCTATAAAAGATAACGAATGAAGATAGCCTTCCATCCCATAACATTACAAGATAAAGAACGCATACAACAGGTTGTATCGGGGTCTCCGTACCAGAATTGCGACCTTAGTTTTGCCAACCTATACAATTGGAGCAGCCATTATAAAACACAGATTGCTTTTCATAAAGGAGCCATGGTCGTTCGTTTCATGACGGATGGTGGTACAAGACCTGCGTATCTCATGCCCATCGGAGAGGTCGAGAACCTGAAAGATGTATTTGCAGACATGATGTGCGACTGCTGTACCAATGGCGAGCATCTCCTTCTGATGAGCATCACGGAGCCTTCATTGAAGCTGTTGGACGAGATCCTGCCCAACAGATACCGCTTGCTCCCGAACAGAGACTACTACGACTATATATACGAAAGAGAAAAATTGTGCTCTCTTTCCGGGAAAAAGCTGCAGTCCAAACGCAATCACATCAATAAGTTTGAAAGGAGTTATCCGGACTATATCTATGAACCCATCACCGCCTCCAACGCAACGGAGTGTATGGAGTTGGAAAACAAATGGTTTGCCCTTAGCGGTAAAACGGACGAAATCAATGCCGAGAGAGAGATCATCTGCCGCTCTTTGAGAGAGAAAGAAGCCATCGGACTTACCGGTGGAGCCATAAGAGTGAATGGCTCTATCGTGGCTTTTAGTATGGGGATGCCTATTAACTGCAACACATTTGACGTCAGCATCGAAAAGGCAGACCCTGCCATCCCGGAAGCGTTTGCAATGATCAACCGTGAGTTTGCCCGGCATATCCCGGAACAATACACCAATATCAACAGGGAAGAAGACTTGGGAATAGAGGGGTTGAGAAAGGCCAAACTCTCCTACAAGCCGGATATACTTTTGGAGAAAAACATTGTCATAGTCCACACCGATGTCTGATAGCTCTGCCTCCTCAATCTCTTTCTACTGCGTTCCTGCCGATATATCGTGGATGAGCCATCCGCATTGTTGGGAGATGATTGAGCTTATGACGGAGGCTTTCGGGCCTTATCACTCCCTTTTTTCTCACTTTGTAGAGTGTGTTGCCATCCCTTTGCAGACCTCTTTTGTTGCAGTGGATGAGGCAAAAGACCGCGTTGTGGCAGCACTGCAAGCCGTACCGTACCTCTATGTGAAGCCAGCCGATGCTCCTCCCGTTGCCTATCTCTATGCTCTTGTTACAGACTCCTCCCGAAGAGGAGAGGGGCTGATGAGCAGCCTTTTGACCTTTGCGCTAAAGAGCCGGCAGGAAGAGTGGGGCAGATGCGAGGCGATACTTATACCGGCAAACGAAGATCTTATACCTTATTATAATAAGAGAGGTTTTCGTCTTCTTGATACCATGTGGCAGGAGAAGGCGGATACCTCTTTTTTCGATCCTGATGCACTTCTTCCTCATCCTTTGGTACGACAGTATCAAGAGTGGGAGGAGCGGCAGCCCCTGCCGGATGATCTTCCGGAACAGCACGCACCTTTCCCTTTCCCGATGTTTTTACCGGACAGCCATACAGATTTGGCTCGTATTCCTCTCCTTCAGAACCCTCTGTTGTGAGAGGATTTTTATATATTTCATACCGAAAAATGCTCACTTTTTTCGGCTCTCTATTTTGATCGACCACCCTGTTTTTAGAGGGGATCCGGATTTGTTAAATCAGCCTGTTTTATTAACATAAATTCCGATACCTGTTTACCCCAAACGCTAAACGAGCATATTCTTTCGGCTTAACGTGTTTAATTTTTCAACGAACACGTTTAGTTATTTCATTAAACACGTTTACCGGATTCGATTAACGTGTTTGGATTTTTTTTCTTATAGTGTTGATAATTAGGTTTTTGAGCATTTTATCCTCTTTTTTGTCGTTTTTCGGCACAAAATTGCATTAGGATTTATTTACATGAGGTGGTGTTAAAATTCACACCTATTAACGCGAAAAAGCCCCATCAAACGGACTGAGAAAAAATTTTTTCCAAATTCGCGATTTTGTTGTATCAGGTTGTAAACAAAGAAGTTGCCTTAAAATGACTTCTTCAAAAATGGAAAATTCATCCCAAAATCTCATGTGAGAAGCCGCGGAGACCACCCTCCGTTTTTATATAAAAGCTCCCACCGAAAAGTTTGTTTCAGGTGGAGAAAAAGGAGAGAATTTTCACGAGATTTTAAGGTAGTGTCATGCCGGAAAAAATGTGTGCCGTCTCTGTTCGGAAGGATATAAAAAGAGAAGAGGGTGTAGCCGATCTACTGTTCGGCTACACCCTCTTCGTTATGGGGCTGAATGGATCAGTAATAGTTTTGCAACTTCTTGAAGTGCTTGAACACCACAGGAATATAATCTATGATGTCCGAGGCTAAGAGACTTTCCTGACAGTTGGATTCGGCATATCTGTCCCCGGCATATCCGTGTATGAATACCGCAAAGACGGCAGAGGTAAGGGAGTCGAACCCTTGTCCCAAAAAGCTTAACATCATTCCCGTAAGCACATCGCCCGATCCTGCCGTAGCCATTCCGGGATTACCGGTTTGGTTAAAGATGATCACTCCTTGAGGCAGACACGTAGCGGTGTATGCACCTTTGACCACTACGTAGACCCTGTGTTTCTGTGCAAATGCCGAGGCTTTCCGGAGCCGCTCATAGTCTGAACCGGACTCCCCCACCAGCCTGTCCAGCTCCCTTTTATGCGGAGTTAGGATAGAGTCGGGCGTGAGCAGGTTGAGCAGTGTAGGGTTACTTGCCAGAATGTTGATGGCATCGGCATCTATGATAATGGGCTTCTTGTACTGGTTCAGCAGGCTTTCCATAGCGGCGGCACTCTCGAACTGTGTTCCCAATCCGGGGCCTATCGCTATGGCGGAATACTTATTCACGTTTCGTACTTCCGTGAAGTGAGTGGGGCTTTTATCTGTTTCCACGATCGCTTCAGGGATAGTGGTATGGATGAGATTATCTTTTCCCTGCGGCACGTGTACCGTGATGAGTCCGCTGCCTGTACGCATACACGCTTTGGCTCCAAGTATAGCCGCTCCCATCATTCCTTGCGATCCGGCTATGAGAGCAACGTGTCCGAAGTCTCTTTTGTCGCAGAACGTGCCTCTGGAGTCAAGGTTGTTGTCTAAGTCCGAAGTGGTAAATATGAAGTTCTTGATATTCTTCTGCGGATGATCTTCTTCCAATCCGCAGTTGATCACACGCCATTTGCCCACATACTTTTCGTTGTCCGAGAGGAGGAGAGAGAGCTTTGCCCCATGGAATGTAAAGGTGTGATGAGCACGGATGATATTGTCCGGGTTGTTGTGCGAATTGTCTTGAGGGAACAGACCGGAGGGCATATCCACCGAGACGATGGTGTGTGCCTTGCTGTTGAGATAGTGTACCACGTGCTCCATATCCCCCTCTATGGGGACTTCCAATTCGGATCCGAAGAGTCCGTCTATCACGATGTCGTTTTCGGAAAGACGGGGTGGACGGAAGGAGGAGTTGAACTCCATGAAGTAACATCCGCACTGTTGGAGCTTGGTCTTATTGATTGTAACCTCTTCGCTTAAAGAGAGTCCCGGATTGAGGAGAAAGGCATCCACACTTCTGTTTATGCTGAACAGTATGCGAGCGATGGCAAGTGCGATGGCACCATTTTGGGATGGACCGGCAAAGACAATCACTTTGCGCTGGTCGTTGAACATTCTGTTGAACTGGTTACAAAACGCATTCCCCATCGTCTCATACAGCGTACTGGTAGAGATGATCTTGGAACCGGTTCTGGCATTTTCCTCTATATTGCGTATGTGTTCTCTGTCGAAGATCTTTAACATGGCTTACTATATGTCGGATTTAGGATATAGAATAAGAGTAGTAGGTAGCTGTTGTATGAGAGAAGGAGAGGCTTCAAAGTGTTTCTCCCAAGTGGTCTGCGACAGAACTACAAGGTCATACTTTTTCAGCTCATCCTCTTGCGCTTCCAATGATGAAAACTCTACCGCAGAGCGGACAAAGCTTGCATCTGCAAGGGCGGCTATAAGCTTTTGGTATCTTTCATGGATCAGCTCCGATGCTTCGGGGCTTTCCTTGATGATGAGAACTCTGTCGGAAACGGTTTTGAAGCCCTTATCCATCAACACACCGACATTACCCTTGTGCTCCTTGATAAAGATAGAGGTCTTCTCTCGCAGGAGTTGGGTGTTGAACAGAGCGGTAAGGATGGGAGAGCCCAGCTTGAATTTTGCTTTGTATTTATCCTCCAGGTATCTTACCTGTTTATCGTCCGGGTGGGCAGATAGATTGTGTCCGACACCGACGAGAAGCAGCTGCGCCTCGCTCTCTTCGGATCGTTTCAGTATGGTCTTAACGGGATTGTCCGTGACTTCATACAGCTCTTCCACCTTAATATCGTTTTCTTTTTTGTATCTGTTCAGCTCTTTGAAGCTCGCTTCCTTGAATGCGCTTGCCTGAATGGGGTTTATATCACTTCCGACAGTCATGTGCAGAGCCATGATGTCGGCGCTATGTGCTCTCTTTTTGAGGAGGCTGTGCAGGGTGTAGATCATAGCCATACCGGTCTCTGTCCGTCCAAAAGAGAAGAAGACATGCAGTACTCCGGCAATGCGTTTCTGCTTTACTTTTTCTATTCGTTTGTAGATGGCGTCTATGAGAGATACTGTAGGGGTGGTCATGAAAGTGGTTACCAAAGTCATGAGAACAAGCATGGCAAAAACAACAGGAGGGATGATACCCAACTCTAATCCCATAGTGAGCACTACAAGTTCCATAAGACCTCTGGTGTTCATCAGTATTCCGAGATAGAGGCTATCCTTGACATTCTCTCCGACAACTCTGGCTGCGATATAAGAACCACCAAGCTTACCTATCACTGCCACAAGAATGAGAAGCAGCGTTACAAACCATAGCTCCCAGCTGTTGAGAAGACCGATCTCCGTCCTTAATCCGGATACAACAAAGAACAGAGGCAAGAAGATAGAGTGCGCTACGTCTTCCACCTTTTCGGTAATAATGCGACGGAACTTGTGATCTTCGGGCATAATCACTCCGGCTATAAATGCTCCGAAAAGAGCATGAAGCCCAAGAAGCTCGGTAACATAAGCGGAGACCAGCATGGTGAGAAAGAGTAGAGAGACCACGCCTTTGCCTACAATCTCCGTATTGGTATAGGCATTCCCGACAACCTTAAAGAGTGGTTTGATGAGCAGGAACATGGCTAAAAGATAGAGTGCAGCAAATAATAAGGTGAAGACAATGCTGGCAGCCGATCCTGCTTGGGAGATGGCTAAGATCATTGCAAGGAGACACCATGCGGTAATATCACCATTGGCGGCACTTGCAAGTGTGATGATACCGAGGTTACTCTTCATTTCCCCTCGCTCTTGAAGGATACGTGCAAGGACGGGAAAAGCGGTAATGCTCATCGAAATACCGATGAAAAGCACAAACGGAAGCAGAGGAGTCTCTTCCGAAGCGTATCGTCCGTACAGCCCTACCGCCGCCACCGCTCCAAGTATAAAAGGTATGATGATGCCGGCATGGGATATGACGACGGTCTGTCTGAATCTCTTTTTTATTTCGGACAGATCAAGCTCCATCCCTATAACGAACATGAAGAGGATGAGACCGAACTGACTCAACAGCGCAATGCTGTCTATGCTTTCTACCGGAAAGAGTTTGGTGAACAAGCCGGGGGCTATAAGCCCTAAGATAGAAGGACCCAATGCAATACCTGCAATGATCTCTCCGATGACGGCAGGCTGTCCTACTTTTGTAAAGAGCCATGCAAATCCTCTTGCCACAACCAGAATGACAATGATCTGAAGCAGCATGAGTCCGAAGTCGGACGCGGCATGATGCTTGACAAAACCTGTAAAAACAGAAAACGCACTCTCGTTGTCTTGGCTCTCGACGGCTTGAGACAGTCCGGCATCCGTATATCTGCTTATCCAACCAAAGAGTAAAGCAGTGGCAAGAATAAGTGCAATATAGAATATACCCTCTTTACGGTACGCTTTAAGTTTGTTCGATTGTTTTGTCATGCTGTTTTTGGTGAAGTATTTTATGTGGAAGAGTGTACGGTTTTATCGTGAAAAAATTTTGCCAACTCCGTATCGCTTTCAATGTGTTGCCACTCGGACGGTTCTATGACCGGACGGATGTGTATGGATATTGTCTTTCCTTTTTTGTTGAAAATCTCGCAAGGAATCCTGACAACCTGCATCTTCAGGTTGATCATTCCGAAGATGTTATACAACAGAGAGTTTCGTCCTTCAAAATAGACCGGAAGAACGGGAACGTTGGCGGCACGTATCAGACGGATGGCACTCGGTTTCCAAAGTTGTTCGACGATTTGAAATCTTTTCCAAGACCATCTGGAGATTCCTCCGGCAGGGAACAGCCCGATAGGATGCCCCTCTGAAATCCTCGTCTTAACCTGCATCACGCCACTGATGTTCTTCGATGGGTCATACTTGTCTTCCCTATGTCTCATAAGAGGATGCGTGGGAATGAAGCTGTCGTTCATCGCTCCAATCTTGCTCAGGAAGCTATTTACAAGCATCTTGTAATCTGCTCTTCTCTGCCCCAGAATATCAAGAAGCATTATGCCATCCAGCCCTCCGAAAGGATGATTAGAGACTGAAAAGAAAGCCCCATCAGGGATATTGTCCAGATGTTCTGCGCCATGCAGCTTGTAACTGACATTGATATCTTCATCTTTGAGAATGGCGTGAGCAAACGCCGGACCTCTAAAATGGCAGTTACGGGCGTGAACATTGTTGATATTGTTAATCTTGAGTATAGACATCAAACGAGGAGTGAGCCACTTGGCAGAGTGATTGGATATCACCTCTTTCAGCATCTCTTCTATATCCTCCTGGTGTAAAACTATGGGATCAATCTCTTTCATTCTTGTACTTATTTTCTATATACTCGGTATAGAACTCGCATAACGTTTCGTGTTGGAGGCGACTGGTGAAGAGTACAATATTCAAAACCACGATCTCATAAGCGAGATAGATCCAGAGCTGTTGGAGTAAGATGGCGATGAAAAGCACTATGGAACGTCCGTTGAACGTGAGTAGATCTATCAGCTTCATGACTATCATACTCCCTTTACGGAATCGCAGACTCTCTTCTTCGGGCAGTCTGAAGCCTTTGAACTTTCTCCGTACTGTTTCGACCATCTTTTGCAGCTTGGGTGTTGCTGCCATTTGAGCAGTGGTATAGTACTTGTAGAACCAGAAGAACAGCTTGTTCAGTCCCGGTTCCATATCATTGTACTTTTTGTTGATGCTCTCAATATCGTCAAACTCCGCTCCTTTTTCCGGACTGATAAAGAGAAGATGCAGTGTCTTATAGTAATCCGTCAATGCCGCTTGCGATAGATGCGACACCAAAGAAAGGGCTGCAAAGATGTAGAATATAGATGTATTATGCTCGGCTACAAGCCTCATGGAGATCCCCACATAGATAGAGAAGAACCACAAATCGCCTGCAATCCCGTCCAGAATACGGCCGATATTGCTTTTCTTACCCGTAAGGCGAGAGAGCTGACCGTCCACGCAGTCGAGAATATTGGCTATGACAAGGAATGCAATACCGAACAGCCCCCAAATATAATTCTCTGAGGAGAAGTATATCATAGGACCGCAAAGCACTCCTATAAGGATACTGATAATGGTTACAGTATTCGGAGAAACACCCGTAGGTACAAGAGCCACGGCTATTTTATATCCTACCTTGCGATAGAATACTCTATCAATTTTATTCTCAGTCTCTATGGACTTCAGAGATGCAAGGTAATCCTTTTTGGATGTACCTGAAGGAATATCCTCTTTTTCGATATCTAACATAAAGGGTCATTTTGATTACCGGTAGCTGTATCCGCCATCTACCACTATGAGTTCTCCGTTGAGATAGTCCGTTTCCACCATCATTTTGTAGATTTTGGCTATCTCATCGGGTGTCGCAAACCTTTGCAGTGCAATCTTGCTCTCTATACTTCTTCTCACCTCAAGAGGTTTGTTCTTTTGCCACTCCGTGTCTATGAATCCGGGGATCACGCCATTGATCCTGATACCTAAGGGAGAAAGCTCCTTTACCATGTTTTTGACCAATGCATGAAGGCTGCTCTTGGATACTCCATAGGGGATAGAGACGGAGTGGGGGTGCAGTCCCATGAGAGATCCGGTGGCTACGAAGCAAGAACCTTTCGGCATGAGCTTGCCGAAATGACGGATCAGCATGATGTTGTAGAGCAGATTACCCTGCAAGACTTTCATCCAATCCTCCTCCTCTATATCCCAAAAAGAGGTTCTGTTGGTTACTCCGGCGTTGAGGACGACGGCGTCCGGAATGACGTTCATTTCCTTTAGCTTATCCGCCAATACCTTTGCAGATCCCGGAGCTTCTATATCGCTCGAAAGCACCAGAAGTTGTTTCAGGTGAGGATGTTCGGCTTCCAGCTCTGCTTTTACCGCTTCCGCTCTCTCTTTATCCGCTCCGTAAGTCAGGATCATTCGGTCTGCAGAGGGGAGCAGAGCACGAGCCACAGCCAAGCCGATACCCTTTGTCCCCCCTGTGATCAGTATGGTCTTCATACTCCAATGCTTTTATCCTTTGTTGATCTTCTCCGGTTTGTGTTGTCTGGCAGTGTTCAAGCTCGCCTCATAAGATTGTTGGATAGACTGCTTGATACTTGTCGAAGAGACACCGGTACCGTATGGGAAGTAGAACACCTGTACTCCGAGATCTCGCAGATAGTCATACTTGCCTGTCCAATCGTCTCCCACCACAAAAGCATCTATATTCAGCTTCTTTACCAGCTCCGTATGGTCCAAAGAGTGTTGCGGGATAACAATGTCCGGTGTCTTTAGAGCTTCGATGATCTGCATCCGTTCGTTGAAAGGGATTACAGGAGGTGCCTTATAACTCTTCACCAATTCGTCCGTGCTGACACCCACTATAAGGATATCGGCAAGAGCTCTCGCGTAGTTTATCATACGCAGATGATTGTAGTGGAACATATCGAATGTTCCGGAGGTGTACACGATGTTCTTGTTCTTAAACATAGTTCTTATACTTTAGAGGTTAACTGATGTCTCTTGCTTCATTGGGGATGCTCACTCCTCATCCTCCATTTTTGTCTGCAAGTCTTCCAGACCAATATCTTTCCCTTTGTCATAGAATGTTTTTCTGAGCGGATTTCGCACAGCTTCGTCAAACCTTTCTCTGTTGTGATAGACGTCTATGGCAAGATAGAGAGCGTTTCGGAAGGAGGTCTCATCCGCTGTTCCGCTGCCGGCTATATCGTAAGCAGTGCCATGGTCGGGCGAGGTACGCACGATGTTGAGACCTGATGTGAAATTGACTCCAACCTGCATATGTTTGATCTTAAACGGTATCAAAGCCTGATCGTGATACATACAGAGCGTTGCATCAAACTTTTCATCCATACTGTTTCCCCAGTATCCGTCCGGAGAGAAAGGCCCGAAAGCGTGTATCTGATGCTCGTTGAACAGCGTCTCGATAGCCGGTCCGATGATCTCTATCTCCTCTCTACCGAGAAGTCCGTTCTCGCCCGCATGAGGATTGAGAGCCAGTATGGCAATCTGCGGTTTCACTATTCCGAAGTCTCTTCTCAGTGCCATGTCCAGCAGGATACACTTTTCGACGATCAGGTTTACCGATAGTGCTTCCGGCACATAGCGTAGAGGAATGTGATTGGTTACCGGGGCAACGATATTCTCTCCGGCTACCATGAGCATCAGAGATTTGTTTTCGATCGTGGCAAAATGGGAGGTAAGAAACTCCGTATGCCCTTTGAAAGGAAACGCTTCATGGTGAGCAGTATATTTGTCGATAGGGCCTGTAACGATACACTTGATATGTCCGGCATCGAGGTCTCGCTTGGCTGCGAGAAGGGATGCTACCGCAAAAGAGCCGGCGGCAATATCCGCAGAGCCGGGATTGACCCTGAAGTTGTCATCTCCTTCTCCCGATGTCGGCACGATGTTTACGATATTAGGCTCTGCCTCTTCTGCCGATTGGATGAGATGGTACTGTATCGTATTGTCCGGGTCTAAGCTCTTCTTGTAGAATGAAAATATTTTGGGATTGGCATACAGAATGGGTGTATGCAGATCCAGAATAGAGTTGTCTAAAAGTGTTTTTATCACCACTTCGTAGCCCACACCGTTGGGATCTCCGGGGGTGATTCCTATTTTTATTTTGTTGTTGCTCATTGTGTTGTCTTTGAACCATGATATTTACAAACTACTTCTCCGAAGTCTCACCCTCTTGAGCTTTCTCGCCCTCTATCTTATAAGGAGCTATGACGGGTGCTTTGGGAAACAGTTTGCCGTATTCTATCTTATCGCCTGCGAGCCTTAGCGTGTAGAGTGCCGACTCGTTCAGGAGCATCAATCTCTTTTTTCTTACTTCCGGTGCATACACAAACGCTTCTGCCACCAAGACCTCCTTGCCGTTCGGGTGCACCATCGCGTGCATCACGAAAGGTCCTCCCATCATATCTCCGTGCATATTCCAGAGACCGCGCAGGATTACACGTGCTGTACCGTTCACTTCTCCTTTTACCGCCATGGGATCTGCGCGATGCTCTGTCTGCATATAAGAATCTTTGTACTCTCCCGGCATCCACTGGCGCATGATGGAGTCTCGTTTGTGGATCAGATAAGAGGTCTCGAAAGTATTGACATCCGTATAGGGGAAAGTGTAGACCACCATATCCATCCGTCCGCGATTGCCTACGCCCTGATCGGTAGCCCAGACAAATCCGTTATTGACCCTTGTCCACTTCATCTCTACCGGTGCATTTATCGTAACCTCACCGATATACTTCTCCACCTCTTTGGCAAACTTGCTACTGTATGTCCGCTCCAAATCCGTAATATGTCTGAGGACATCCGAGCGGTACACCTCTTCCATGATTTTGGGTGCTTGCAGTCTGATGAGAGCTTTGGCGGTAACGAGGTCCGGACTTTGTGCCGTGTAGACATTCTGCCCTTTAGCCCAAACGTTTCTCGACAACCGCAAAACGCCTTGGGTGTATCTGTTCGGATCTATATCGTAGATAAGGATGTTGCGATACGCTTTGAAGATTGTGGTGAAGTTGTTCTGTAATGTGAAAGAGAGATCAACGGATGCTTCCGGCTGAGGAAGCAGGGGCACCGGCTCATTGAAAACCTCTTTGCTAAACTCCCTGAGGGTGTCTGATTCGGTTTCATTAACGGGTAGCACAACGATCATTTCGCGAGACTTTCCGGTGGAATCGAATGGAGACTGTTTCATGTCCGTACAAGAGGATAAGCCTGATACCACAAGAAGTGATACTGCGAAAGAGAGAAGTGAATCTATGTACCTTTTCATGTCCGAATTTTGAGGTTTCTATGGTTGTGCAATATGTTTCTGTCTGCGCCCTTGGGCTTCTTTACAAAGATACTATTTTTTGTTGAGGAGTGTAAGTGTTTGTTTTGTCCGTTTTCTCTTTGAGGAATGAGAAGAAAAATTTTTTCGGAGCTCTCTTTTTTCTTCTCCTTTTTTCCCTCTCTTGCCGGCTCCATTTTTATATATTCCATCCCGAAAAATGCCTTCTTTTTTTTGGTCTCTCTATTTTGATCAGAGGGGTCGTTTTCAGAGCACGAGCGAATTGTTAAATTCGCCCCATTTTATTAACACAATTTCCGATACCTGTTAAGCGAAAACAGTAAACGAGCATATTCTTTCGGCTTAACGTGTTTAATTTTTCAACGAACACGTTTACCGATTTCATTAAACACGTTTACCGGATTCGATTAACGTGTTTGGAATTTTTGCTTATAGTGTTGATAGATAGTGTTTTGTACTTTTTGCCCTCTTTTTTGCCGTTTTTTGCCCCAAAAGTGCGTTAGAATTTATTTACATAATAGGGTGTTAAAATTTGCTTCTATTAACTCGAAAACGGGGCATGAAACCGATCGGGAGGAGAAAAAATCTCAGGATTGAAAAATTTGTAGAATATTGATTGCCAATGTTCTAAGATCTTTCAGAGAAGAAGGTCATCGGAAAAAGCTCTTGAAGCAAGAGGTTTTGAAAGGCTTTTTGAGGACTTCATTTTTATATAAAAGCTCCCTTGAGAGCGGTTGAAATATCAGGAAAATCCGCTTTTATGAACCGCTTAAACGGATGATTTTACAACCGAAAATGGTTGTTTTTACGATTACAACCAAAAACGGTTGTTTTTAAGAATACAACCGAAAATGGTTGTTTTTCTGACGGCTAAAACCTATCTTTGTTTTACTATTTACCTAAAAGCAGATTGTATGGATATAAGGGGAGTCATAACGGGAGATATTGTTACTTCTTCGGCAATACGCGGAGAGTATCGGGATATTCTGTTGGAGATGCTCAATGGAATAGTAGAGGAGTTGAGAGATACCCTCTCGCCCGCCAAGATGGAGTTTTTCAGAGGGGACAGTTTTCAGATTGTTGTGGAGCATCCGGAGGAAGCAGTGAAGATGGCAGTGCTTCTCCGTGCCGGCATCAAAGGGCAGACACCCGAAAGGTTAAAGCGGGCTTGGGATGTGCGTTTGGCTATCGGAATAGGAGAGGTATCCTATCTGTCGGACAAAGTGGTGCTTTCCGACGGGGAGGCTTTTCACTTTTCCGGCAGGGAGCTGGACGATATAGGGAAGCGGAGACTTACGGTAAAGACCCGCTGGGAAGAGCTGAACGAAGAGCTGGAAGTGAGTACGGCTTTTGCGGATGACATCATCTCCCGATGGACTATATCGCAGGCAAAGGCTCTCTATTCCTCTCTGCTCTATGGCTCGACCCAAAAAGAGATGGCGATGAGTATGGGAATGAGCTCGCAAAATGTGGGAAAACTGTTGAGAGCAGGTAAGGAAAACCTTATGGCTCTCTATATTAACCGGTCGAAAAAGATCATAAAAGAGAAGATGCTATGAGTTGGGATATTCTGTTGAAACTGCTTTTGGCGCATCTTCTTGCCGACTTTGCTTTCCAGCCTAAGAAGATCTGCATTGGAAAGAGACTACCCGGAGTAGGGAAGTGGAGCCATCTGCTACTACACTCTTTCATCCATACGGTGGTGGCCTACCTGCTCTTGCAGGAGTGGGATGAGTGGATTGTTCCTTCTATCATCTTTGTTTCTCATTTGGGTATAGACTATCTGAAGTCTGCCTTTATGCGGGAAAATGCGTGGTCGTTCTTTATAGACCAGCTGCTACACCTGGCTGTGCTGCTTTTGATATGGGGCTTCCTGTTTGGCGGAACGGATGCTTTGTGCGAATGGTTGGGAGAGTATGAGATCTCTTCCGGCTTCTGGATCGTTGCCATAGCTTATCTGCTGGTACTTAAACCTACTTCCATCGTGTTGAGTATGTTTTTCCACAGATGGAGCAAAGAGGCAGAGGAGGCAAGTCTTCCCAATGCCGGCGAGTTCATAGGCTATCTGGAGCGGATACTCATCCTCACGTTTATCTTGACCAATCATATCGAGGGTGTGGGATTTCTGCTTGCGGCAAAGTCCGTCTTCCGCTTTGGCGATCTGAGCAAGGCTAAAGAGATCAAGACGACAGAGTATGTCCTCATCGGAACATTAGCCAGTTTTACTATCGCCATAGTGATCGGGTTTGTTTCTTTGGCACTGATAAGATAAGTGGAATAGCGATTTGTCAAAATGAAAAAGTCTGCTCCTTTCGGGAGGCAGACTTTTATTTTTGCTGTCAAAAGGGTATAAAGGCAACCGCTTTACCCACGATGTGCGAAGGTGGACACCACCACAACCGATGGATGGAAATCGCTTTGCTCCTGGGATCCGACTCGTTGGAGATACCATAATAAAGGATTTCGGGATGCTCCGGATCTCTCTTGACCTCCACGATATAGCCGTAGAGCTTTTCTCTTGAAGGAGACTCGATGGGAGTGAAGATCACTGCATCGCCTCTCTTCAGAGGGTCATAAAATCTTTTCTGTATAAGTATCCACGCACTCTCCGAAGCATTGTTGCCACCGCTTCTATGCACACGGACCGGCTCCCAAACAAATACTCTTATGAGCAGAAGTGCAGAGAGCAAGGTAAGAACTCCGATAGAGATCTTGACCGTTCTACGTTTGGCAGATCTATCTTTCTGCTTTCCGCTCCGAGCCATATATCGTTATTCCGTTTATTCTATCTTGGATGCCGGAAGGAGAAACCTGTTCCAGCGAATCTTTCCACTGAATAAGCCTTTGTCCTTATCGAGTGAGAGCCAAACCCAAACGGGTGAACCCACGATGTGATCCTCAGGTACAAATCCCCATGCACGGGAGTCGGCACTGCGATGTCTGTTATCACCCATCATGAAGTAGTAGTCCATCTCGAAGGTATAAGTGTCCGAGACCACTCCGTCAATGAATATGCGACCCTCTTTTACAGCGACAACGTGCCCCTCGAAGTTGTGTATGCAACGGATGTATAGGGGGAGATTTTCCAAAGTGAGATTGATAGTCGCTCCCTTTTTAGGTATCCAGATAGGACCGTAGTTGTCTCTTGTCCACGATTTTTTCATGTCCACAGGATAGGTCGGATCGTCTTCTGCGGAGGGAGAAGGCTCTATAACCACATTCTTAACGGAGGAGACTGCTTTGATCTGCTTTACCATCTCTTGAGTCAACGGCAGCTGATGGATCAGTCCGTAGCTTCCATTCGATAAGGTATCCAGCTTCAGATATTGGAAGAAGCCGAAGTTTTGTGGCTCCGAACCGTCCAACAACACCTTGCGATCATCCATAGAGATCTTGAGATCATCAAGCAGCTGTTCCGGTATGACTCTTCCGTCTGTCTGAATATAGTAAGTGTGTTGCAGATTTTTCGGGTCTTTGATTCTCTCTCCATTGATATAGACGTCATTGTTTCTCACTTCAAGAGAGTCGCCGGGTAAGCCTATGCACCTTTTGACATAGTGTTCGCGCTTATCCACAGGCCTGTAAATGATCTCCCCGAATCTCTCTTTGTTCTCTCGGAGATACTGTCTGCCATATGTGTTTACCAGTGTATAGTAGTCCGGATTTTGCTCTTTAAGGGCTATGGTATCTCCCGCCGGAAAGTTGAAGACAACGATATCATTGCGTTTGACTGAACCGAATCCCTTCAAACGGCGATACTCTGCTTGCGGTTTGTCCAAATAGCTCTTTCCTCCCCAAAGGAAGGTGTTGTGTATGATGGGGAACGAGATAAGAGTCTGCGGCATACGAGGTCCGTAGCTCAACTTGGATACTAACAGATAGTCGCCCACAAGGTAACTTTTCTCCAGCGAAGAGGTAGGAATCTGATAGTTTTGAAAGAAAAACAGGAAGAAGACATGCACCGAGAAGACCACCACAACGATATCTTCCAACAGTTTCATCGCACTCACCACTTTGGGATTCTTGGACGACTTCCACCAACGCCAATTGATCTTTTTAGTGATATAGCCGTCTATGATGAGGAGTACACCCGGCCAAAGCCACGGGGAACCTACCCAAATGCAGAATAGAATGTATAGAATGAGGACGATGGAGAACTTAATCCACGTTTTTAGAGGTTTATTTTTCAGTATATCTTTATTCATTGTTCTGTTGCTGATTCTTTATAATACAAAACCCTTGCTCCTTTGCCGAAAATCTTCAAAGGAGAGAGTCTATACACAAAACCATTGTGTGAAAGGCTCATATAAGCTCTACCAAAGGTACATAAATATTTGCAATTTGTTTTGGATGCTCCTGATTGTGATAAGAGTAGAAGCAAAGAGGCTTCCTAAGTCTGTCTTAGGAAGCCTCTCTATGTATTCGATCTCCTATAAGGAGAGTCGGGTTATCGGTTGTGCTTACTTCTCTTCTTTGTTTCTCTCTTTTCTGCTTGCGATCAGGTATGCTATCGGCGAAGCAACAAAGAGTGTACTGATGGTACCGATCACCACTCCGAGAATCATTGCAAATGTAAAGCTTCGGATTGTAGGACCTCCAAGGATGAAGATAACAATGATGGTGATAAGTGTTGTAAGAGATGTATTGATTGTACGAGCAAGTGTAGAGTTCAACGCATTGTTGAATACTTCTCTCTTATTCTTGTTCGGATAGATGCCCGATACCTCACGGATACGGTCGAAGACTACCACAGTGTCATTGATAGAGTAACCAATGATAGCCAACAACGCTGCTATGAACGTTGTATCGACCTCCATAGAGAATGGCATGATCTTCCAAAGAATAGCATACAGAGCTATGATAGAGAATGTATTTACCGTTACTGAGACGAATGCTCCTGCGGAGAATGCAATGTCTCGGAAACGTATAAGGATATAGAGAGCCATGAAGATAAGAGATATTGCCACGGCAATAAGAGCATCTCTTTGAATGTCATCCGCCATGGTTGCTCCTACCTTTTGTGAGCTTTGTACATACTTGTCTACAAAAGTATCGAAGGATGTTCCTTCCGGAAGAAGGCTTTTCACGCCTTCAAATACAAGCTTCTCGATCTCTTCATCCGTATTCGGGTTAGTATCTGTGATACGATAGTTGGTAGAGATACGCACTTGATCCGGAGTACCGATATTGATTACACGTACATTGCCGGCAAGTTCGTCGTTCAACATAGATGCTACTTCCGCTGTCGAAACATTCTTATCAAACTTCACGATATAGTTACGACCACCTGTAAAGTCGATACCCGCATTAAGTCCGATAGTCGCCAACGCCGCGATACCGGCAGCAATAAGAAGTCCGAATACAGTGGCAGAAATCTTTCTTTTAGCAAGGAAGTTGACAGAAGGATTCTTGAGGAAGTTCTTTGAAATCGCTGTCGTGAAGGTTGTTTTGTCCATCTTGCCTCTCTTAGCAAGAGCTTCAAATATAAGACGAGTGATGAACACCGCCGTAATGAACGAACAGATAAGACCCACAACAAGTGTTGTGGCGAAACCGCGAATAGGACCGGTACCGAACATAAACAGGATGATACCTGTGATGATAGTGGTAACGTTGGAGTCGATAATAGCGGAGAACGCATTGCCGTAACCATCCTTGATGGAGCGTTGCATATTCTTTCCGGCGGCAAGCTCTTCCTTGATACGCTCGAAGATAAGTACGTTGGCATCCACCGCCATAGCAAGCGTAAGCACAAGACCGGCAATACCTGCAAGTGTGAGTACGGCATGAAGAGAAGCCAAGATACCGAGAGTAAAGAAGAAGTTCAATACCAGTGCAAGATTCACAACCATACCCGGAAGCAAGCCGTAAACCAAACACATATAAAGCATAAGGATGATAAGAGCTATGACAAACGAGATAATACCTGCCTTGATAGCCTCTTTACCAAGAGACGGACCGATAATATCTTCTTGTACTATATCTACAGAAGCAGCCATCTTACCACTCTTGAGTGTGTTGGCAAGGTCGTTTGCTTCGTCCGGTGTAAAGTTACCTGTGATGCTGGAAACACCGTTAGGAATTTCACCATTTACTACCGGAGCAGAATATACAAGACCATCAAGAACGATGGCAACCTGCTTTCCTACATTGTCGCGAGTAAGACGAGCCCACTGCTTAGCACCTTCATTGTTCATGTGCATAGATACTCCCACATCGCTTCTACCCACGTGGTTGTTTACTTCTGCACGAGCTTCTGTTACAACCTCACCCGATAGAGCTGCCGAACCATCCCTTTTAGAGCTTTTAAGTGCATATAGTGCATACACTTTGCCTTCTTCGGAATAAGGTTTTGCAGACCATCTCAGATAGATATTGCGAGGGAGTTGAGCCTTCACTTCCGGTATGGAAAGAAGAGAGTCTATCATCGCCATGTCTGCTGCCTGAGCATATCCGACGATAGCACCGGGAGCGGCTTGACCATTTACGTTGGCGTTTAGAGAAAGAACAGAAAGGAGAGGATTGTCTCTCTTTTGATCTTCTGCAGATAGTTGCGACTCTGTTCCGGATTGAGCTTGAACCTGTTGGCTAAGATCTGTGCTGTCTGCTTCTGCCGGAGCTGCTTCCGTTTCTGCCGGAGCGGTTTCCGCTTCTGCTTCTGGAGCAGCCACTTCTGCCGGTGTCTCTACTTCTTGCCTGCTTCCACGCTTGTTGAGAGCAGCAAGAGCATCGTTTGCATTGAGAAGAGGGCGGAACACTTCAGACATATCCGCTGTTTCCCAAAACTCAAGGTTCGCAGCACCTTGAAGAAGTTTACGTACACGTTCCGGCTCTTTGATACCCGGAAGCTCTATAAGGATACGGCTGTTGTTCTCCAATCTTTGGATGTTTGGAGCCACAACCCCGAAGCGGTCGATACGGTTACGAAGCACCTTGAAAGAGCTGTCTATCGCATCGTTCACTTCGCTTCTAAGTACTTTTTCTACGTCTGAATCGGATGCAGTGGTTGGGATTCTGTCCTTTAGTTCGAGCGTGCTAAAGATAGCAGCAAGTCTCGCACCCGGATCCGCTTTGTGAAACTCTTCGATAAAGAGCGTTACAAAGTCCTTTTGGCTTTGAGTCTTTTTCTTGTTTGCTTCTTCGATAGCCTTTAGGAAGTTGGGATCTTGGCTGTTACCGGAGAGTGAGCGTAGCACGTCTGCCTGATTGAGCTCAAGCACTACGTTCATACCCCCTTTGAGGTCAAGACCCAATCCGATCTCTTGGGCACGTACTTCTTTTAGTGTGTGTCCGAACCACACTGTCTTGTTAGAGAGCGAATCCAAGTATCTGATCTCTTTCATTGGATCGCCTTGAGCATACTCCTTTGCCGCAGAAGTATATCTGCTCGATACGAAAGTAAACGAGAGATACCACGCACTGAGGACCACCATAAGGAGAGCTACAATCTTGACTAAACCTTTGTTTTGCATCTGTTTGTGATTATGTTATTAAATTTTATTCGTTTGCTCAATCTTTTCAGACGTATACCGTGGTTTGACGCACGGGCACTTTGATTGGCAAAGATACAATTTTTTACTATTAAAATTCATACATCAAGGCTACTTTCTTCATAAAAATGAGCTGTTTGTACGGTCTGATTTCCATGAGATTTGCTTTTGGTTTGTCTCTTTCTGCTCTCTGCTCTCTTGTTTGGTCGGGTTCGGCTCTTGATGGTCTCCTTTTTGCGGACGATTTTTAGCTGTTTCTTCTCTCCTTTTCTTCTCTGAAAATATTGTTTTGACCTGTTCAAAAAGTTATTTGAATAGGGATATAAATTGCTTTTGACAGGTATAAAACTAAAAATCATGCTTTGGTCGCCGAAAATCAAGATGCGATTTGTGGAAAGCAAGCCTTGATTTCTGCAACCCGAATCGTGATTTCAATCTCTGTAAACGATTAGAGCAACATTTATCCCTGTATAGAGGATTTTTTGAATAGGTACGATCTCTTTTGTCGGCAGGATAGATCTTCTCTTTATCGTCAAAAAAGAGAGACAACCACTCGGATGCTTTGAGCCCCAAGTGGTTGTCTCTGTATTTTTTTGAGGTGATACGCAGAGGTATCACGGCTTTTTGCCTTAGCGGTTTTCCTTGCGAAGAAGATCTCTGATCTCTGTGAGAAGCTGAATATCTGCCGGTGGCGCTGCCGGTTCGGCCGGTGCAGCTTCTTCTTTCTTGCGAAGAGAGTTCATGCCTTTAATCATCAAGAAGATGACAAAAGCAATGATGAGGAAGTCCACAACGGTCTGGATGAAAGCTCCGTACCTGATAGCCACTTCTTCTGCAAGCACTTGTTCTCCTTCCATGACTGCTTGAGAGATGACAACCTTTAGGTCTGTAAAGTTGACTCCACCGAGCAGCTTACCTATCGGAGGCATGATAACATCGTTTACAAGCGATGAAACAATTTTTCCAAAAGCTCCACCGATGATGATACCGACTGCCATGTCTACTACGTTACCTTTAACGGCAAATTCTTTGAATTCTTTAATTAAACCCATTCTAATCTTTCTGTTTTTGATGTTAATACTTGCTGCCTCTCCGGTTGTTATCATTCTTCAGAAGCAGATATCTAAACTCTTTGAGAATCTTTGGAGGTAAAGTTGTACGATTTTTTTAGTTTTGGCTTCACAAAGACCCCCTCTGTCGGCAAAGATAATAAAAAACAAAAGTTTTTGCTTCTCTTTTATCTATTGTTTCATATAAGAAAAGAGACACAGCCATCAGATTTTGTCGTTTAGCTGTGTCTCTTTTATGTCTGTCTTTATATTCTTAAGCGTTCTGTAGCTGGAATATTACTGTTACTTCGTAACGGCAACGCACCGGAAGACCTGCTTGCTTGCCCGGTTTCCATTTAGGCATTTGCTTCACTACGCGCATCGCTTCTTTGTCCAGAGAAGGCTCGATACCTGTAACGATATGAACATCCACGATAGAACCGTCCTTGTTTACAACGAATCCTACACGAACACGTCCTTGGATTCCATTGTCTGCTGCGATTTGAGGATAAACCAACTTGCTTGCCAACCAAGGGCGAATCTTGTTGTTACCACCGGGGAATTCAGGATCTTCTTCCACAAAGTCGTGGATCTCTTCACTCGCTTGCTCTACCTTACGAACAGATGCAGGAGGAGGAGTAAATGTTACTTCCTGAACTTTGTTCAAGGCATCATCCACGCTGAGAAGCTCTTGGTTTTCTACCTTTACTTCGTCTTCCACTACATTTATAATATCTGCAACCACTTTTGTATCAGGCGGTGGCAGTTCGGGTGGAGGCGTTTCTTCAGGAGGCGTAATCTCGATCTCTTCTTCTTCTATAAAGGTACTGACCGTAGCAATCTCGTTAAAAACAAGATCTCTTTTGCCCCATTCAAATGCTGTGAATACGGCTGAGAGTGCTACTACAAGCCCCATTAGGAAGAATGTCGACTTGCGACTCTCAAGATTCGCACGAGGCGTTTTCTTTTGTTCCATAGTACTTGTATCTAAATTGTTATTTGTATTTCCTACTGAAAGCACCTTCTGCGTGCTTCGCCAAAGTTAGATATAGTTGAGGATATATGCAAGGGTTTTCCGTGTAAGAGTTACTTTTCGGACATGAAACCTTTTCTCAGGATCGTCTGCTTGCGATCAGGTCCCACGGAAACCACAGAGATAGAGACTCCCAGATACTCTTCTATGAAGTTCAGATAGGTCTTGAATGCAGCCGGAAACTCCTCTTCTTTTTCTACTTTCGTCATATCTTCCTGCCAGCCATCGAAGATTTTGTAGACAGGAGTAATATCCATTTCAGCGGAGAATGGGAACTGGTCTGTCTCTTTACCGTCTATGATGTAGGATGTACAGACGTTGATCTCCTCAAACATATCGAGTACATCGCTCTTCATCATGATTAAGTCTGTCACGCCATTAAGCATCACGGAGTAGCGTAGAGCCACAAGGTCGAGCCAGCCACAGCGTCTTTTTCTTCCCGTTACCGAGCCAAACTCATTGCCTTTACGGCACATCTCCTCGCCGGTAGCGTCATGAAGCTCTGTCGGGAACGGGCCGCTTCCAACTCGTGTACAGTATGCCTTGAAGATACCGAATACTTTCCCGATTCTTTTTGGAGAGACTCCCAGTCCGGTACAAGCGCCTGCCGTCACGGTGTTGGAGGATGTAACGAATGGATATGAACCGAAATCTATATCCAGCAACGTACCTTGAGCTCCTTCTGCAAGTATCGCTTTGTCGTTCCGTAAGGCATCGTTGATGAAAAACTCGCTGTCTATGAAGCGAAAACTCTTTAGAAACTCTATTGCATCGAACCACTCTTTGTCCATCGCAGCCGTATCTTGCACGTAGTGCAGAGCCGCCAAGATCTTGAAGTGATCGCTCTTAATCTTATCGTATTTCGCTTTAATGTCAAGCTCTATATCACCTACTCGCAATCCGTTACGACTTATCTTATCCGTATAAGTGGGGCCTATGCCTTTGCCGGTAGTACCGATCTTTCCGGCTCCTTTTGCTGCTTCTCTGGCTTGATCCAATAAACGGTGAGTGGGGAGTATGAGATGAGCTTTGCGCGAAATATACAGACACCTCCGAATATCGTGCCCCGACTCCATCAGTGCTTCTGCTTCTTGCTTGAACAATATGGGATCCAACACCACGCCATTGCCTATGATGTTGATCTTGTTACCTTGAAATATGCCGGAAGGAATAGAGCGCAGGACATATTTCTTACCTTCAAACTCCAAAGTGTGTCCGGCATTAGGACCTCCTTGGAAGCGTGCTACCAAATCATATTTGGGCGTAAGAACGTCCACTATTTTGCCTTTTCCTTCATCTCCCCATTGGAGACCTAAAAGAACATCTACTTGCTGCATAACGTATTTGAGGTTGTTCGTATTGTGATACAAATATAACTATTCTTCCGCAAAGAAACGAAGAATGGAATCTATCTCCGAGGCAAAAAGATTGTCTGCATCGAAATAGCCTTTGAGATGTGTACGGCACTCTTTTGCAAAAGAGAGATTTAGGTCTGAAAGTTTCTCCAAACAGCGTAAGATGAGTACCTGTTCCGTCTCCGAAACCACCTCTGAACAGATGGCGTGTTTTACCCTTTCGATCCACTTTTCGAGGGTGGAAGCAGGAGGCATCACACGCTTTTGCATACTTGACTGAGCCAATAGCAGGTGTGGAATGGAAGCCACAATGCCATCGTGATGAGGCGTATACAGCAGATCATCAACGAGAGTGTAGACGTAAGATTGGTGAACAAGCAGTTCGCGAACGAGCTGCTCCGCCTCTTCCAATGTCTCCACATCTCCGCATCTCTCTACTGCTTGGAGATAGTCAAGCTCTTGGCCTTGCAGCATGAAGATGGATAGCAGAGGAAACTCACGCACCTCTTTCTGATACCTTAGCAGTTCTATCAGCTCCGGATCCGGCTCCATCGTCTTGGCTATCTTTTTCAGACGAAACAGGGTAACACCGAAGTTTGTTCTGTGTTCGATACCACCTTTTCTCATGCTCTCTGCCACAACGCCATCCATAGCGTTATGCAGTCTTCTTCTGAGCTGTTTGAAGGTGTCGTGATACCTGCCAAGCTCCAGAGTCCGACTCTTTGCACTGTTCGGACTGTCGTTACACAGAGGAAGTGTTCTGTATACTTTGTTGTATCTGTTCATCTGTTCCAGATAGGTCTCGGACGTATCCAGCGTAAGCTCCTCCACGCTTCCGTCGGACGAATATCGCGCTTCCATTCTCGGATTGATAAACCCTTTGAACGGAGACAGATGCAGTACCTCGAAGCGTTTTTTTGCAGAAACGTATATCTCGGACGGGACATCCGTGGCGTATGTACGTATAATCTTCTCCGCCTCTTCGTATAACCCTTTGCTCTTGATCTCTTGTATCCGATAGAGCAGATGCCCTATATTCTCTCTCAGCTTCGTGTATGAGTGAATCTCTATAAAGAAATCTCCTGCTTCGTTTTGCTTTAGTTCCAAACAGTCCGCCCCGCATTTGTCCAATAGGTATCGGGCGATGAGCGCTCTGTTTCTCATGTGCGACTCCTGTATCTTTTCCCCTTGTTTCAGACGGGCAAGCTGAATAATGGCTCCGCCGGTAACATATAGGTCGTACTGTGCCTTATAAGCATCTTCCGGAAGAAGCCCCATCTCCACCAGCTTCGAGTCTGCAATGTAGTACAATGCATACAGGTCCGCCCGTGCCTCTTCTATGGTTGCACTCCACTCTTTAAGGGCATCTTCCGAGACGCCTTCTTCGAGTCTTCCGGAACCGTGACCAAGACACTCGTGAAGATCGGTATGGAGATCATTGGTCAGAGAGCCGAATGTCATGATTCGTCTCCTTACCTCTTCTTTCAGGAAGAAGCTTTCGAGATACTCTCCGGAGTAGAGCGTGCTATCCACTGCATGGGATATGTTCGACAGGGTAACGGACTTGGAGCCGTATCTCTCTCTTATGGTGTTGTTGTTGGGAAGGTTGATTCCGAGAGGAGATGCCGGATAGCAGTCGCCTCCCAACATCAATGCTTCTATGACGGAAGCCTGAATGCCTTTCACTTCGGGCTTACGATGTGCCGGGCTGACCGGGCTATGCTCCTCGAACCAACGGGCATTATCGGATAGCAGCTTCGTGCGTCGAGAAGCCTCTCTGTCGTAAAGCTGTACCAGACCTTCCCATGTGGCTTTTCTTCCCAAGGGGTCTTGATAAGTCTCTATAAAGCCATTGATGAAGTCGACATCGGTTTTGTCGGGGGAGTGATTGAGCCAAGCCAAAGAATATGCTCTGAAATCTTCATCCGCTCCACTCTTATAGTAGGTCGTGAGCTTTTCTATGATCGCTTTCTCCCGGTCTGTTTCGGCATAGAAGTATGCGGCTCTAAGGGCGGAGACTATCCGTTTGAGAGCCGGAGCATATCTGCCGGAGGTGCTGTATGTCTCTTCATAGAGGTTGTTGTCGGCATCTTTCCTGAGCTTGCTTTGCAGTCCCGGAGAGAGTTCCGGATCTTTGGAGCGGGCGGAGTAGAACGCTTCGACCTCTTCTGTGGTGATGCCTTTGTCGTAGAAGTTTACCGATGATTCTTCCACGTTTTCGGCTGTTCTTATGGGAGCGAACTCTTTATTGAAGATGTATTCGAGCAGCAACTCTTTATCGAAACCACTATCTCTCCATTCGTTGCGCTTGTTTTCATCGATCTTTTCCCATAGTAAGGAGAGGTAGCGAGAGCTGAAAAGCGGTTCGTGTTTCCTTTCACTGTAATGGTGATGAATACCGGATGTGAAAAGGATTTGCTTGTAGTAGCAGAGTAGAGCATCGTACTCCTCTCTTTCCGTATCCGGGTTTGCGACTGCTACCATTTCGGAGACAGCCTCTCGGAGGAACAGGTTGTACGGATGGTGTTGATCGAACAGAATGTCTCGTCCTCTAAGGGTAGCTTCGGAGAGGAAGTAGAGATAGAGCTTTCTCCTGCGGGACAGCTTCGGGAAGCTATCGACATCGTAGCGGAGAATGAGGATGTCTGCAAATTTATCTACTAAAAAGTTGCTCATTGGGGATAAGTGTTAGGTGAAAGATGGAGCCGGTATCGGTTTCGGACCATAAGCGGTACGCTTCTGTTCTCATGGAATGAAAGAGTTGCGATATAGCCTTTCAAAAGATGGTTTGATCCTGTTTATTTTCTCTCCTGAACAGGATAAAAAGTGAAAACCGGATCTTGGTTTGCACTATTCAAGCTTTGAATGGTGTAAGTCGAACCTTGAATGCTGCAAATCATGCTTTGGTTTTGAGAATTGTTGCTGTTCAGAAGAGTTTGTTTACGAGTTAAAAAGAACTTTCAAACGGGTTCAAAATCTTTTTGAAAGGGGGTAATATGGCAGAGCCTTTTCTATTGTTTCTTCTCCTGCCCCTACTCTCCTCACAAAATGAGACGGATTGATAAGGCGCTACCGCTCTTAAATCTTTGTGTCAGATGATTCTGTCCGATATGTTCTCACATTCAAGAGGCTGTGTCAAGACAATATCCCGACACAGCCTCCCGATATAAGAATGTCTGCAGGATCAGAATAGATATGCCGCAGATATGGTTATTGTCTTGTTTTTGTTGTTGTAGAAGTTTTCTATGAGTGCACTTGTGCCGGTGTACTGATAGTTGCTCTTGAACGGAGCTTCGTATTGAGCGGTGATTTGTAGCTTCTCGAACAACTCGATACCCATACCGGCTTGGAATCCGAAGCTTGCCTTGTTGAACTTAACTTCGTTGAACGACTGTGTTTTGAGCTGGTCGAAGTTGTTGCTGATAGAGTAAGCAAAGTTGGGCCCGGCAAACAAAATCACTCCGAAATTCTCAAAGAAGTCCAGTTTGACCTTTGCATTCAAAGGGATGATCAAGAGGTCTTCGCGAATTTTTTCTGTTGCATCTTTGCTCTTGTCGAAGATGTTTGCTCCTTTTCTGGAGTAGAGAAGAGCCGCATCTGCATACAATGGCAAGAATGGCACTCCCACCTCGACACCCAAACCTGCATGAGCAGAAAGTATATCTTGTGCTTTAATATCCAATGGCTTGTTTGGGAACTGAGAGAAATTGGCTCCCGCCTTTACAAAAATGTCTATCTGAGCAGATGCCGCCACAGGCAAGGCGAAAGCAAGAAGTGCTACGAGAGTAAGTAATCTTTTTTTCATGATAAAATACACTGTTTTAAGGGTTAGAAATTTCTGTTTTTATAGTTAATACTAAACGTCTCCGCCCACTACGCTCTCTACCTCTTCCGAAGAAAGTATTCCGTTCATGAGAGCATAAAACGTGAGACCGGACACGGTCTTTATTCCCAGTTTTGTGGTGATGTTTTTGCGGTGAGTCATCACCGTATTCATACTGATGTCCAAGAGATCTGCTATCTCTTTGTTGGTGCGTCCGAGGGAAACCTCTTTCAAGACCTCCATTTCGCGGAGAGAAAGATCCTTTGCCATGTTTGGAGAGTAGAGCTTCCGCTTGAGGGTCTGAGCCAATGCGCTCCTGATCTCTCTGGCATCCCACTGAGTACATATCCCTTGTATATCCTCCGGAGAGTCCGGAAGCGGAACTCTGTTGGTGTAGACCGGCACGATACGAAACTTGCGACCTCGTAGAGCCTCCTCGTTAAGAACCAGCTGCGTGTCCTCCATATAGACGATGTCGTACCTTTCGATGTCCGATGCGAAGAAGATCTGAAAGCTGTCGAACGTGTCTATGAGGCATCTTTCCCCGACAGAGCGCAGTATAAACTCAAGCCCCGCCCTGCGGAGGGTCTCGGAAATTACTATCGCTACGTATGTCTTGGATGATGCCATGTGAGGTTCTCTCCTATTTTATATGCTCTACACCCAACTCTGCTTCCATGGCTCGCAGCATGGGGAAGAAGAGTCGGCGTCTTAGTCTGTTGTTGCACGCGAGATCTTTTTCGATCATGACGAGGCTGAACAGCACGGCATAGCTTAAGTTGTCGTTGAACTCGCCGGATAAGTGCTTAATCATCACTTCCTGAATATCGCTTATCAGCTCTTCGCTCTTATCTGTCGTCTCTTCGGACGGAGTGCCGAGAGTGATACGTTTGATATCCTGTCCGAGTCTCTCGTTAAGAGCCCTGAAGTGGGGGAGAAGCACTTCTGTATCGTAGGCTATCCGTTTTAAGAGCAACTCTTTGAACTCTCCCAAAAATCTTGACAAGAGCTTTAGCGAAGGATTGTCGTTACTGTCGCGCAATAGAGGAGACATATGTACCTCTATATTGGGTATCTGTGCATCAATATAGAAAGCATTTGTCCTTGCAAGGTAGTCCGCCATCATTTGAGGATAGAACGGAGAGAGTCTGACCTTCTTCAGGTATGAGGGGTCTATGTAGCTGTTTGCAATGTGAAGGAAGGACTCTATATCTATTCCTTTTTCTTCGCATACAGCCTTCATACTCTTGTCTCCCAATCCGAGACGTATCCCAAATCGGTTAAGCATGGGAAGCAGTATGACGTGCTGCCTTACCACGTTGCTGAGTACACTGTTTTCTTGTATGAGTATGGTAGTCATCAGTCTGTTTCCGGCATAAAGTGGTACTATATACCATTCCAAAGATAGGAAAAACAAGCAATATTAGGCTATAAACGGGGCTTTTAATGCCCACAAGATGAGTGATACGGCTGTTTTTACTCTTTCCTCTGCCGGTTTAGGCTGCAAGTTCATCGAAGGAAAGGCTTGTTTTTTATCCAAACTTGTAACTTTACATCCGAAATAGATAAAAAACTTTAATAGAGATAATGTCCCCGAATAATGCTAAGCCGTATCAGCCGCAGTCGCTGAGAGAACGACTCTTTATCCTTATAGAAAAAGGAGAGTGTGGCAACAGATGGAGCCATGCCTACGATATTTTTATGGTCATAGCCATAATGGTGAGCATCGTACCCCTTATGTTCATGACGAATTATCCGATATTCCGGCAGATGGAGCTGGTAACCGTCTGCATCTTTATCGTGGACTATGTGCTGCGTTGGAGTACTGCCGATCTTAAACTGAAGAGAGGTGGATGGTCTTTCCTTATCTATCCTTTTACCATCATGGCCATTGTGGATCTTCTCTCCATACTGCCGGCTTTGGCTATATTCTCTCCTGCGTTGAAGGTTTTCAGGCTTTCCCGTCTGGTGCGGATATTCCGGCTGTTTAAGTTTTTCCGATATACGGATAAGCTTGCCATCTTTCTGAATGTGCTGAAAAAGGAGAAGAAAGTGTTGCTGTCCGTGCTGGTGATAGCCCTTTTTTATATCTTCCTTACCGCTCTGGTGATGTTCAACACCGAGCCTTATATCAATCCGAAAACCGGTGAACCGACATTCTCCTCTTTCTTTGATGCTCTCTACTGGGCTACTGTAACCCTTACCACCGTGGGATACGGCGATCTCTGTCCCGTGACGGAAATGGGAAGAGCCATCAGTATGTTGTCTTCTCTGTTTGGTGTGGCTATTATTGCGCTGCCGTCTGGTGTGATAACAGCGAGCTATTTGGACGAGCTTAGAAAAGAGCGGGATTCGGAATGACGTTTTTTGTTTTGCCGATACTTTGTGGCAGAAAGAGGATTGTCGCTCTTCGTAGACAAGTATCTCCCGGGTGTTTTGCTCATTTGCTATAAAATAAAAAGGAGAAGATCTCAAGCGAAATCTTCTCCTTTTATATTATAAATGTCTTTATCCTTTTTAGCTGAGGAAGCCGAGCAGAATACCGGCGGCTACGGCAGAGCCGATGACTCCGGCAACATTCGGCCCCATGGCGTGCATGAGCAGATAGTTGGTGTCGTCATACTCCAATCCGACATGGTTCGATATACGAGCAGAGTCCGGAACGGCAGATACTCCGGCATTGCCGATGAGAGGGTTTATCTTGTTGTCCCCTTTTAGGAAAAGGTTGAAGAACTTGACAAACAGTATCCCTGCACAAGTAGCAAGCATGAAGGAGAACGCTCCAAGCCCGAAGATAAGAACCGACTGCGTGGATAGAAACTGAGATGCCTGCGTTGATGCACCTACGGTAACACCGAGCAAAATCGTTACAACGTCAATAAGCGGTCCTCTTGCAGTCTCTGCCAATCTTCTTGTAACACCGCTTTCTTTGAGGAGATTACCGAAGAACAGCATTCCTAACAAAGGTAGTCCGGAAGGAACAATAAAGGTAGTGAGCAACAAACCAATGATAGGGAAGAGGACTTTCTCCGTATGAGAGACCTGACGTGGAGGCTTCATGCGTATAAGGCGCTCTTTCGATGTCGTGAGCATACGCATGAATGGAGGCTGGATAAGCGGTACCAACGCCATGTAAGAGTAGGCAGACACAGCAATGGCTCCAAGCAGATTCGGAGCTAACTTTGAAGCAAGAAAGATCGCAGTAGGACCATCTGCTCCTCCGATGATACCGATGGCTCCGGCTTGATGCGGTTCAAAACCGAAAGCTAAAGCCAAGGCGTATGCTCCGAAAATACCAAACTGAGCCGCCGCTCCAATCAAAATAAGCTTGGGATTGGATATGAGAGCAGAGAAGTCCGTCATTGCCCCGATACCCAAGAATATAAGAGGAGGATACCACCCCTGTCTAACCCCTTGATAGAGGATATTCAGTACCGAACCCTCTTCGTAGATACCTATCTGTAAACCGGCTTCTTCATTGAATGGAATATTGCCAATGAGCATCCCGAAACCTATCGGGATGAGCAGAAGAGGCTCCCACTCATATTTGATGCCTAAAAAGATGAAAAGCAATCCGAATGACAACATTACAAAATGCTGCCATGTGGCATTCGCAAACCCCGTATTGCTTATAAACATATCGAGGCTGCTGCTAAGCACATCTAAGAATGCTTCAAACATGAGAGCTTATTATGAAATAGTAACGAGGGTATGACCTTCTTGGATGCTTTCGCCTTTAGCCACATTGATAGATGCGACAACACCGTCTCTGTCCGCTTTGATGTCGTTCTCCATCTTCATTGCTTCCAAGACAAGAAGCTTTTGCCCTTTTTTCACAGCATCTCCCACATTACAAGTGATATCCAATATTACTCCGGGAAGAGGAGATTTAACGGCATGACCTGAGCCTGACGCTGCAGGAGCAGGAGCAGGAGCAGGAGCCGCAGGAGCAGGAGCCGGTTGAGGTGCAGGTGCTGCAACGGGAGCCGGAGCTGCTTTAGGTGTTGGAGCCGGAGCGGAAGCCGGTTGAGGTGCAGGCGCTGCTGCTTGCTTGCCTTCCTTAGTTACGGTATATGGTGTGCCATTTACACTAACGGCTACTTCGTTACCTTTAGTCTCTCCAATGGTTACTTCGTATTCCTTACCATTGATAGTGTATTTGTAAGTTTGCATTGTTCTGTATTCTTTGAGTGTAAATTTATTATAGGTCTTTCCTCTATCTGTTCGGGCAGATAGACGGACTCTTCCAAGCGTTCTATTATCTTGGGTACTGTCTCATGGTTTGTATTTTAGAACTCCATGGAGAATAGGCTCTCTTAGCCGGAGAGATAGTGATCCGACCGTCTTTTTCATAGCCTGACTCGAAGTGTTCATACATAGCCATCGCAATAGCTGCATAGACAGCGTCGTCCGCATTTCCCTTACGAGACGTTGGCTTGATGCCCGCATCCGACATGTCTTTGACATTTCTTCTTCCTTCCTGATTGCGAGTAAAAGATTTCCCCACAGGCTTAAACACAAGGAAGAAGACTATAAGTGCTAAAAATACTACTAACATAGATATTACTATTATTGCGACACCGTAAGGGTCATTGACCTTTAAGTTTTCCACTTTAGTATTGGTGTCCAAAGTGACGTTATTGGTGTCCGGAGTTATTTTTTTAAGTTCAGACCATCCGGGTTTGCCGTCTACCGTTCTTCCGTAACTGATATCCGCTCTTTGTCCGGCAGGTACCATTATTTCGTCTATAAGCGTTTTGCCATCGGCGTCATAGAGGGCAAGATAGTTCGGTCGATCTGTTTTTAACGTGAAGTTGACATGAAACGTCCCTTTCTCCGGAGAGTTATCAGCCCAGAAAAGAGTGTGCTGAAACGGAGCGATCTTTGTTTTTACGTCTCCTCTCGGAATAGGATATTTCTTAGGATTGCTTTGATCATCAGTCAGAAAGCAACCTCCTATGTTTACCGTTCCTGCGGAGTTATTGTATATTTCTATCCAAGCACTCCTGTTGCCGTAACCGTCAATAAAGTTTGTTTCATTAACTACCAGTACTTCATTCAGACGCAGAGCTTTTACGCTCTGAGCCGATATGCCCAAAGGAAAGATAAAACATAGGAGAAGGAGCGTACTCCTGATGAAAAGTTTATTCATCTTGCAAGAATTCATGTCTGAAGATAGAGTACATTATAGCGGAATGTTGTCGTGTTTCTTCGCCGGGTTGTACACTTTCTTTGTTTGAAGCTGCTTCAATGCTCTTACGATGCGGAAGCGAGTATTTGCAGGCTCGATAACATCGTCGATGTAACCGTAAGATGCAGCATTGTATGGGTTTGCAAATGCATTGCGATACTCTGCTTCTTTTTCTTGTGCAGCCAATGCCGGATCGCTTGCAGCAGCAACTTCTTTCGCAAAGATCACTTCAACAGCTCCCGATGGACCCATTACGGCGATTTCCGCAGAAGGCCAAGCGTAGTTGATATCACCGCGCAAGTGTTTAGAGCTCATTACGATATAAGCACCGCCATACGCTTTGCGAAGAATGATTGTAATCTTAGGCACGGTAGCTTCTCCGTAAGCATAAAGAATCTTTGCCCCGTGAGTGATGACGCCGTTGTACTCTTGACCGGTACCCGGAAGGAATCCAGGAACGTCCACAAGCGTAACAAGAGGAATATTGAAAGCATCGCAGAAGCGAACGAAACGAGCACCCTTGCGAGACGCGTTACAGTCCAAACTACCCGCCATCACCTTTGGTTGGTTGGCAATGATACCTACACTCTGACCGCCGAAGCGAGCAAAACCAACGATGATATTCTGCGCGTAGTCTTTGTGTACTTCAAGAAACTCACCATTATCCACGATAGCACCGATCACGTCATACATATCGTATGCACGGTTAGGAGAGTCCGGAATGATGTGGTTCAACGCATCTTCCATTCTGTTTACAGGGTCGGTGCATTCGATAGCCGGAGCATCCTCCATGTTGTTTTGCGGCATGAAGCTGAGAAGATGGCGGATAAGATTTAGTCCTTCCTCTTCTGTATCCACTGCGAAGTGTGCCACGCCCGACTTGGTTGTATGAACATCTGCTCCACCAAGCTCTTCTTGTGTTACATCTTCATACGTTACGGTCTTAACCACTTTAGGACCGGTAAGGAACATATAGCTTGTTCCGCGGCACATGATATTGAAGTCGGTAAGAGCTGGAGAGTAAACCGCACCACCGGCACAAGGACCGAAGATGGCAGATATTTGAGGTACCACACCGGAAGCAAGGATATTGCGTTGGAATATCTCTGCATATCCTGCAAGAGCGTTTACGCCTTCTTGGATACGTGCACCGCCTGAGTCGTTAAGACCGATAACGGGAGCCCCCATCTTCATAGCCATATCCATCACCTTACAGATCTTAGCAGCAAGCATTTCAGAGAGTGCACCGCCAAATACGGTAAAGTCTTGAGCAAAGATGTAAACCAGTCTGCCGTCTATTGTACCGGAGCCTACCACTACACCATCACCGAGAAACTTTGTTTTATCTATACCAAAGTTCGAGCATCTGTGCTGTACGAACATATCGAACTCCTCGAAACTTCCTTCATCCAAAAGGAGTGCTATACGTTCGCGAGCAGTATATTTTCCACGAGCATGCTGGCTTTCGATACGTTTTTCGCCGCCGCCCAGGCGAGCTGTATTTCTTTTCTCGATAAGCTCTCTTATCTTGTCTAACTGAGTACTCATTCTAAATTTCGTGTTTATTTTGTTTGTCTTTCTGATCTAAAAGTTTCGGCTCTTCGCGGAGTATTATTCGCAAGAGCAGCAAAGCTCCGTAAGTACGCCTCTTGTACTTTTCGGGTGAAGGAATGCGATGTTTAGACCTTCTGCTCCTTTACGGGCTTTCTTGTCGATGAGCTGGACACCTTTTTCTTCCAACAGTGGCAGCTCTGCATTCACATCGGCTACAGAGAATGCAATGTGGTGGATACCTTCTCCTTTTTTCTCTATGAACTTCGCAATAGTACTGTCTTCTGAGGTTGGTTCAAGAAGCTCTATCTTGGTTTGTCCTACCTTGAAGAAAGCGGTTTTTACTTTTTGGTCTTCTACTACTTCGATGTTGTAGCACTTTAGACCCAAGACTCCCTCGTAGTATGGAAGAGAATCTTCGATGCTCTTAACGGCAATACCCAAGTGCTCAATGTGAGAAATATTCATAATGAAATGTATAAGTGTTTGTGTATAAATCTTGCTTACGTTATTCTGTTATGCAAATATAGAACATTATCTTTATTAGGACAATTTTTTAAGAGAGTCCGATTTTATTGGCAAATGTATCGCTTTTGAGTCTTCTTTGCTGCTCTCCGTTCGGGGGAATAAAAGTCATTCGGCGAACCTCACACAGTTTATCAGGTGAGACTCGCCGAATATTTCTTTCCACTTATAAGTGTTTGATGAGCAGCTTCACGTTATAGCTTTTTAAGTTCTACTGTGAAGTGACGCATCACGGGTTGTTCAAAAGTTATCGCATATCCTTTTGTGATGCTTTCCCTGCGGTCATATACATTTTTCACTGCTGCGGCAATCACATCCATGTGGTTGTTTGTATATGTACGGCGAGGTATTGCAAGACGAAGCAGTTCAAGCTCCGGATATCTGTTCTCTTTGGTTTCAGGATCCCGGTCTGCAAGGATGGCACCGATCTCTACACCGCGTATTCCGGCTTCCAGATAGAGTTCCACTCCCAATGTTTGGGCTACGAACTCTTCGCGAGGCAGTTGAGGAAGGATCTTTTTGGCATCGAGGAAGATGGCGTGTCCGCCTGCCGGACGTTGATAAGGTATGCCATACTCATCGAGTTTTGCCGCAAGATATTGCACCTGACGTATTCTGGTGTCCAATGTATCGAATTGAGTGCCTTCGTCCAAGCCTACTGCCAAAGCAGCCATATCTCGTCCACTCATACCGCCGTAGGTGATATATCCTTCGTTCATGATACAGAACATCTGGCATCTTTTCCATAGCTCTTCGTTCTTGAAAGCCACGAAACCGCCCATGTTTACGATAGCATCTTTCTTGCTGGACATGGTCATCATGTCTGCATAAGAGAACATTTCGCGCACGATCTCTTTGATGCTCTTGTCTGCATAGCCCTCTTCTCTTGTCTTGATGAAGTAAGCATTTTCCGCAAAGCGTGCAGAGTCCAACAGCAATGGAATATCATACTTGCGGCAGAGGTTGTGCACGTCGCGTATATTCTTCATAGATACGGGCTGACCGCCTGCCGTGTTGTTGGTTACCGTAAGTACCACGCAAGGGATCTTCTCTTTAGGGTTGTTTGCCAATACCTTTTCCAGCTTTTCCAAGTCTACTTCTCCCTTGAACGGAAGCTCAAGCTCTGTCTGTGCTGCCGCTGATATGGTACAGTCTACGGCATGAGCCTTGCGGTATTCTATATGACCTTTTGTGGTGTCAAAGTGAGAGTTGCCCGGAAGATAGTCGCCCTCTTTTACGATTGTAGAGAAAAGCACGTTCTCTGCTGCTCGTCCCTGGTGAGTAGGTAAGAAGTAAGGGAATCCGAGGATCTTTTCGATAGCTTCTTTCAGCTCGAAATAGCTTTCTGCTCCGGCATAGCTTTCGTCTCCCATCATCATGGCAGACCATTGGCGGTTGCTCATTGCTCCGGTACCGGAGTCTGTAAGGAGGTCGATGAAAACGTGTTTACTGCTTAGCTTGAAGAGGTTATACTTCGCCTCCTTGATCCATTGTTCACGCTCTTCACGAGTCGATCTGTGGATCGGCTCAACCATTTTGATGCGGTAAGATTCTGCAAATGGTATTTCCATAACTTTCTTGTGTTATATCGTTAAATATGGTACATAATTCAGTATTCGATTCCATTTCGGGAAGCTCTCTGTTTTCTCCGGTTTGGGTTGTGGTTTTTACCAAATCGGAGAGATCTGTTTCCCAAAATCGGGATAAATTTAGGGATTATTTTTTTGTCATGCAAACTCTGAAATTTTGTTGAAAAATCAAAATTCGCCGACCCTTTCATTTTTATATATTCCATACCGAAAACGCTTCTCTTTTTCCCTCTCTCTATTTTGTTCCGACACCCCATTTCGGGAAGGTGAACGAATAGTTAAAATTGCTCTTTTTATTAACATAAATTTCGATTCCTGTTCACCCAAAACGATAAAGCAATATATTTTGTCGGCTTAACGTGTTTAATTTTTCAATGAACACGTTTAGTGATTTCATTAAACACGTTTACCGGATTCGATTAACGTGTTAAGATTTTTCGCTTACTTTGTTGATAACAAGTATTTTAGCGATTTTTGCCCTTTGACGTTAGTTTTTG
This sequence comes from Porphyromonas sp. COT-108 OH1349, assembly GCF_000768755.1. NCBI lineage: Bacteria > Pseudomonadati > Bacteroidota > Bacteroidia > Bacteroidales > Porphyromonadaceae > Porphyromonas > Porphyromonas sp. COT-108 OH1349. The sequence continues at coordinate 168,504 of NZ_JRAH01000003.1, forward strand.
GGGTGATTTTTGTATTAGGATCCATTTACATTTGACCCTGCATATTTTGATGTTTATTAACGCAGAAATGGCGCCTGAAAGCGACCAAAGGGAGAAAAGTTCTCAAATTCGAAAAATCTATGAACCTGTTGGTTTATAGGTTTTTATCTCTTTTCTTAAGGCGTGGGCGCAATTTGAGGAGAAGATGAGCCGGTCGGAAAAAATGGCTTCATCTCCCTGTTTTTATATAAAAGTGCACTTTGCCGGAGCATCTTTCCCCTATGCCCTTTTTTCTTCTTAATAGTATTTACTTTGTTCGTTCCCCTAAAACGTTTTATATTTACATGGATATTTTAATCTCTTTTTAGCGAAAGAGATCTCCAAAGAAATAGTACAACCAATTTAGTTAAGGACCTATGAGACGATTAAATGCAATCTTGCTTGCGACTTTCGCGTTACTGCTCTCTGCCTGTGCCGGACAGAATAAGTGCGGTACGGATAAGTCGGAGGCGGCAACCTCTATCACTATGGAACAGATACAGAAAACGACAGACACCCTAAAGATGTTGCATGGGAAGTCCTCCTTGTTCAGAATAGAGCGTGGAGTCTCTCAAGTGGCAGCGTTGTGGCGTGCCGAAGATGGCACAGCCGAAGAGTTTGAGGCTTTTTGCCGCAAAATGTTTGTGGCGGATGAGGCAGAACTCTCCAAGCTGTACGACACTCTGGAGCGCAATTTTGAAGTTATGATCGGACACTTTCATAAGATAGACTCTCACCTGAAACGCCCTTTGCACGTATCGGGACCTGCCACAACGGAGCTGGATATGCTCTTTGGCTACTACGATGTGTATGCTCACTTGGATGACGATATGTTCTCCGGGAAGGTGGCATTCGTTACGGCACTCAACTTCCCATTCTATACGCTCGAAGAGAAGAGCCGTCTGGGCGAGAGCTGGAGCAGAAGAGAGTGGGCTTATGCACGGATGGGAGACCGCTTTATCTCTCGCGTACCGGCAGCCATAAAGCAAGAACAGTCCAAGGTACTTACCGAGAACGACACCTATATAGCCGAATACAACATCGTAATGGGCAATCTTGTGGACGAAAAGGGGCAGAGACTCTTCCCGGAAGAGATGAAGCTCATATCTCATTGGGGGTTGAGAGACGAGCTTAAATCCAACTATGCCAACAAAGAGCAGGGACTAACAAAACAGCGGATGATCTACCAAGTGATGAAGCGAATAATAGATCAGACCCTGCCTGAAAACGTTGTGGGCAATGAAGAGCTGCTTTGGGAGCCTTACAGCAATAAGATCGTGGATGCTTCCGGAGCCGATGTGGCGGCGAAAAGTTCGGAAGACAGGCGTTATGTGGCACTGCTCAACAATTTTCTTTCCTCAAAAGCTCTGGACCCTTACTTCCCTCACTATCCCACCCAGATAGACAGAGCCATAGATCGAGACATGGAGATTCCGCTGGCTGAGGTTAAGTCGCTCTTCATCAGTCTGCTTACATCGCCTCAGGTGAGAGAGGTGGCATCGTTCATAGCAGAGCGACTCGGTCGTCCGTTGGAGCCTTTCGATATTTGGTACGATGGATTCAAACCTCGCGGAACCATGTCCGAAGATGAGCTTACAAAGATCACTTCCAAGCTCTATCCCAATCCGGATGCTCTCAAAGCAGATCTGCCTCATATCCTTGTAAAGCTCGGCTGGACACCGGAAGAGGCTGAGCGTATCACTTCACTGATTGTGGTAGATCCTTCAAGAGGTGCCGGACACGCCATGGGCTCTATGATGAGAGGCGATGTAGCCCGACTGCGTACAAGAATAGGGGAGAAAGGGATGGACTACAAAGGCTACAACATTGCCGTACACGAGTTCGGACACAATGTCGAACAGACCATTTCGATGAACGATGTCGACTATTATATGCTCAACGGCGTACCCAACACCGGCTTTACAGAGGCTCTTGCTTTCTTGTTTCAGCTGAAAGATCTTCAGCTGCTCGGATTGCAGACCATTTCGGAAGAGGATATGTACTATATGGCTCTCGATAAGTTTTGGAGCTGTTACGAGATCATGGGTGTGTCGCTCGTGGACATCGCCGTGTGGGAGTGGATGTATGCCAACCCCGAAGCCTCTCCGGTAGAGCTCAAAGAGGCTCTCTTGAGGATCTCCAAAGAGGTTTGGAACAGCTACTATTCCGACATACTCGGAGGAAAAGACGAGACCCTGCTGGGAATTTATTCTCACATGTTGGTCTATCCGCTCTATTTGCCGAACTATTCCGTAGGGCATCTTATCAACTTCCAGATAGAAAAATACATGGGAGATAAGAACTTGGCAAAAGAGGTACAGCGGATGTTCTCTGTGGGACGAATACTTCCGAACCATTGGATGAAGCATGCCGTAGGTGCTCCCATATCTACTGAACCGATCCTGACATCCACTTCGGAGGCCTTGCGTGTCTTGAGAAAATAAATCGGGACACCGTAGGCTTTTTCCGCTATCTTTGCAGAGAGATCTTTAAGTATAGCAATGTCGATGAAAACAATAGCAATCATTCCTGCCCGGATAGGCTCTCAACGCCTGCCCCGTAAGCCTTTGAGACTGCTTGGCGACCTGCCCATAGTGGTACATGTTTACAATCGTGCAAGTCGGTATGCGGATCTTGCCGTTGTCGCAACAGATTCGCAAGAGATTCTGGATGCCGTGGAGGCACACGGGGGAAAAGCCATCATGACCTCTCCGGACCATCAAAGCGGAACGGATCGTTGCCTCGAGGCGTACAGGAAGAGCGGATTTGTGGCGGATGTCATCATCAATGTGCAGGGGGATGAACCTTTTGTCTCAAAAGAGCATCTGGATCTGCTTCGCAGTGCATTCGAAGATGCCAGGACGGATATAGCGACTCTCTGCATAGATTTGGCTAAAGAGGGGGATGTCTCGGAGCTGGCAAAGAATCCGAATGTGGTGAAAGTGGTCAGGGATCTTTCCGATAATGCACTTTATTTCTCCCGTCTGCCGATTCCGTACTCCCGAAAAGATGAGGGAGGCATACCGGCAGATCTTTCCGGCGTTTACTATAAACATCTTGGAATGTACGCTTACCGACCGGAAGCATTGGAGAAAGTCTGTGCTCTTCCACGCTCTCCATACGAGTGTATAGAGATGCTGGAGCAGCTTCGTTGGCTACAAAACGGCTTCCGGATAGTATGCCGAGAGACGGACATCCCGACTATCGGAATAGATACAGAGGAGGATCTTGAAACAGCATGGAGGGTGTTGGCGGAAAATATAGGATAGATGCCAGAACGGTAGACGAGGTTCTGGACAGAGCAGAGATAGTAGACGTGGTGAGCGACTTCGTATCTCTGCATCGTCGTGGACAGAATTATATAGGTCTCTGTCCGTTTCATCAGGATCGCAATCCTTCTTTCTACGTTTCTCCTTCCAAGAATATATGCAAGTGTTTCAGCTGTGGAGAGGGCGGTTCTCCTCTCAACTTCATCATGAAACACGAGCAACTCTCGTGGGTCGATGCCATACGATACCTTGCCAAAAAGTATGGAATAGAGATTGTGGAGCGCGAACTCTCGGCGGAGGAGCTTGAAGTCCGAAACGAGAGAGAGGCTCTCTTCATGGCAAACAGCTTTGCCCGCGACCTTTTTGTCCGCGAACTGTTTGAAGTGCAAGAGGGTCGCACCATCGGTCTATCCTACTTCAGAGAACGAGGCTTCCATGAAGAGGTCTTGAAAGCGTTTCAGATAGGCTTTTCTCCCGATAAGCAAGGGTATCTCCACTCAGAGGCTATGAAAAAAGGTCTCAAGGAGGAATCTCTTATCAAGGCAGGACTTATAACGAAAGGAGAAGACGGGCGCATCTGGGAACGTTTCCAAGGTCGGATCATATTCCCGATACATACTCTCTCCGGAGGTGTAGTTGGTTTTGGAGGTCGGATCCTGAAACCTTCTCAAAAAGCAGCGAAGTACGTCAACTCTCCAGAAACGGATATTTATAGTAAAGGAGACGAGCTATACGGACTTTTTCAGGCAAAACAGGAGATCGGCAAGCAGGACAAATGCTTTGTTGTAGAGGGTTACATGGATGTTTTGGCACTTCATCAGGCAGGAATAAAGCATGTGGTGGCATCTTCCGGTACGGCTTTGACAGAGTCTCAAGTGCGTAAAATCAAGAGGTTTACTCACAATATAACGCTCTTTTTTGACGGAGATGCTCCGGGACTTAAAGCGGCTCTTCGTGGTATTGATGTGGGATTGGAGCAGGGATTGAACGTTAAGATCCTCACGCTTCCTCCCGAACACGACCCCGATACATTTGTCAAAGAGAAAACACTTGAAGAGTTTTACGCCTATGTCGATACCAACGAACAGGACTTTGTGAGCTTTAAGAGCGATGTACTGATGCGAAACAAGGGACAGGACGTACAGGCTCGCGTGCAGATGACGAGCAGTATTCTATCCTCTATCGCACTCATTCCGGATGAGCTGACAAGGGAGTTTTACATCAAAGAAGCCGTTGCCCATACGGGAATATCGGAAGAAGTGGCATTCTCATCCATCAGCGAAAAGAGGAGCGAGAGGCAGAAACATTCCGAGCAATCTTTTTCACGGATAGAACAAGAGGCAGAGACTCCCTCGACGGAAGGGCAGACAGAGCGGCTTGTACAGACCCCGGCAAAAGATCACAATCTCAAGCCGGGAGAGTTTGCCTTGCTACACGCCCTGCTCAAAGATATTTTTACCGTCCTTGACCCCATAAAGTTTGAGACCGAGTCGGGCGAACTTTACTCTCCGGCAGTATTCGAGCTGGTGGAGGGAGAGCTGTCCGAACTGGAAGACACCGGCTTCTTCTCCGAAGCATTCACGCGTTTCTATCGCCTTCTCTACAAAGAGATGATCCCGAATATGGATAAGGAGCAGATTTACAAGCAGCTTCTCTCTCATCCGGAAGATGGTATCCGTCTGTTGGGTACTCGTATCATAACGGACGAGAGACCTTTGAGCGCCATTCATGGAGGAGAAAAAGATAAGACGGAAGAGGCTCACAAGCTGGTAACAGCTGTCTATAAGCTTATTCTGAACCTGAAGTTCAACTACGTCAGAGAGAAGATAGACCACCTTATGGAGAGCTTGAAGGAGCCAGATGAGGAGAATATCGAACGGCGTACAGAGATTCTGAAAGAGATACAACGCTGGACAGCCATTAGGAACAATATGGCAAACCGATTGGGAGAGCGTGTTCTCATCCCAAACAATATCATACTGAAATAATAATCCACACACATACGAACCAGATGATTTTTATAGAAACAAAAGAGATTGTAAAAGACTTTTCCGCTCATCGTGCATTGGATCATGTCAGCATAGAGGTGCAGCAAGGAAGAGTTTATGGTTTACTTGGTCCCAACGGAGCAGGTAAGACCACTCTTATACGCATACTTAACCGCATTGGTATATCCGATAGCGGAGAAGTGTTGTTTAAGGGAAGAAAAATGGTACAGGAGGATACGCAGAACATCGGATACCTTCCTGAAGAGAGAGGACTCTTCCGCAAGATGAAAGTAGGAGAGCAGGCCATCTATCTGGCAAGACTTAAAGGACTTTCCAGACAGGATGCCGTGAAGAAGCTGACAGAATGGTTCGAGAAGTTTGATATCATGCCTTGGTGGAATCGCAAGGTAGAAGAGCTCTCCAAAGGGATGCAGCAGAAGGTGCAATTTGTTGCCACTGTCCTTCATGAACCCGAACTGCTCATCTTTGACGAGCCTTTCAGCGGTTTCGACCCCGTCAATGCCAAGCTCCTAAAAGATGAAATCCTCGGTTTCAAAGATAAAGGACACACCATTATATTCTCCACACACAATATGCAGAGCGTGGAAGAGGTGTGCGATGATATGGGACTGATCAATAAGTCTCGCCTTGTACTTCAAGGTTCAGTAAGCGAAATCAAACAGCGTTTCAAGGGATCTAAATATGGTATCAGCTACTACGCCAACAACGGATTTGAGATACCGTCATCTCTTAAGGAGCGTTACGGTGTCAGTATGCATCATAACGAGAGAGCCGGATTTTGGGAAGTGGAGGTGCTGAACCCGAATCAGGCGAGCGTGAACGAGATTATCGCGGACTTTGTTCCACTTGGCGAGCTTGTGAAGTTTGAAGAGATCATTCCGTCCATACAGGACATATTCATAGACACTGTAACCAAAACAGAACCAGTAGTAGTAGAAGCATGAAAAAGTTAGGAGTAATAATATCTCGTGAGTATCGTGAGAAGGTACTCAAGAAGTCGTTCATTATTTTTACGATTCTCACCCCGATCTTCTTTATCGCCATCAGCTTTATCCCGGCGATATTGATGAACACCAAGAGTACAACGGACGAAGAGAAAGTGGTTCTTGTTGCAGACCAGCCCGGAAAGTACTTCTCCCACCTTAAGAACAAGGACGGTTTTCGTTTCATAACCACTTCCAAGAGCTTAGATGAGGAGCGAGCCGAAGGAACAGAGATGTATGCCTATGTGCTCATCTCGGAGGACTTGTTGGAGAATCCCAGAGGGATAAAAATCTTTACGGAAAAGCAGGTTACATCGGAGCTTTCGGATCTTGTTTATGATCAAATCATGCCGGTGCTTCAAGAGGAGAAGATCGCTTCTTTCGATATTCCGAACCTGAAAAACATTATTGATGATACCAAAGTGCGTCTGGATATACAGACTGCGAAGATCGTTGCGTCCGGAGAGGACAGCGTCTCTTCTTCCGCCGGTTTGGCATCTGCTTTGGGGATGATAACCAATTTCGTGATGTACTTCTTCATCTTCATGTACGGGATGATGGTATTTGCCTCCGTTCGGGAAGAGAAGAAGAATCGTGTCGTGGAGGTGATCATCTCCTCCGTGCAGCCTTTTGAGCTTCTTATGGGCAAGATTATCGCTGCACTTCTCATCGGTTTCACTCAGCTCTTTATTTGGGCTGTGGTGTTTGTCGGGGGAGTCTTCCTGCTTCAGCTCTTCATGTTCGACACCTTCACTACATCCGTTGCGGAGATGAAGCAGATCTCTGCCGCACAGGAAAGTGTCATGATGGAGGGCTTCATCGAAGAGATTCTTGTGCCGTTGCAGAGCATCAACTTCTCGCTCATCTTCGTGTCATTCATCCTCTACTTCCTTGGAGGTTATCTGATCTATGCCTCTCTTTATGCCGCAGTGGGCTCGGCGATAGACAACGATGAAGACGGACAACAACTGATGATGCCCGTAACGATCATTTCTTTGTTGGCATTTTACTTCGGCTTCTATGCTGCAAATAATCCGGATGCTCCGCTTACTATTTTTGCTTCCATGTTCCCGCTCTCTTCTCCGGTGGTGATGATGGTTCGTTTGCCTTTCGAGCCTCCGATGTGGCAGTTGGTACTATCCATTGTAATACTTATTGCTTCGGCTCTCGGTTCTATCTGGTTTGCTTCCAGAATATATCGTGTCGGTATATTGATGTATGGCAAGAAACCGTCCTACAAGACCTTGATGCAGTGGTTGCGCTATAAGTAGTGGGCGAAAAAGTCAAGATGAAACAGAGAGGAGCTTTGTTTGAATACAGATAAGACTTAGCCGATCTCTTTCGCAGACGAATCTGCAAGCCGGAAACGCTTTAGGACTTCCGGTTTGCAGATCTTTGTTTTTCACCTTAGAGAGTAAATATTCGTTTGTAAGTTTGACATACGAAAAAGGAGTCACGATAGCACTCTCTTCTTCGTTTTTCGTATTTTTGTGCCTATGATTGAGAACGTTTACGGATGGCAGGAGCGTACCGAACTCTTGATGGGTACCGAAGCCATGCAGAAGCTTAGAGAGGCTCACGTGCTGGTGGTGGGCGCAGGCGGTGTGGGAGGATACGCTTTGGAGATGTTGGCTCGTGTCGGAGTGGGACACCTCACTATCGTGGATGCCGATGAGGTTCAGGAGAGCAACCGCAACAGACAGATCATTGCCGCCTGCTCGACTGTTGGAAAGGCTAAAGTGGATTTATGGGAAGAGCGCATCAGAGATATTGCCCCGGAGTGTGTTGTTAGGACTCACCGGCTATTCCTGAAAGATGAATTCACCGAAGAGTTGCTGGACGCAGAACCCTACGCTTTCGTCATAGATGCAATAGATACATTGAGCCCAAAGGTCTTTCTGATCGCCTCGCTTCAACGCCGTTCTATGCCGTTCATATCCGCCATGGGCGCCGGCTCGAAGTTTGATCCCACAAAGCTTAGAGTGGGCGACATGAAGAAAGTAGGTGGATGTCCTCTCTCAAGAGTCGTCCGGAAAAGATTAAGAAAGCTCGGCGTCTCGGTCTCTTTCCCCGTTGTCTACTCTGAAGAGCTGCCTGATAAGGAGACGCTTGAAGTAACAGACGGAGAAAACAATAAGAAATCGGTGAACGGAACAGTGGCTTATCTGCCCGCCGTAGCCGGATGTTATGCGGCTTATTATGCCGTAAGTGTGATAACCCAAAAAGAAGAAAACGAATGAGCAAAGCTGTAATATCCGCCCAAGGAATAGAGAAGAGCTTCGGTCCGCTACATATACTGAAAGGTCTCTCGATAGAGGTGTACGAACGAGAGATAGTAGCCGTCGTGGGAGCAAGCGGCACCGGGAAGACAACCCTGCTGCAGATATTGGGGACACTGGACAGTCCGGACGGAGGATCTGTCCGGATCAACGGCACGGACGTAGTAACGCTTAAAGGAGACGAGCAGGCAAGATTTCGCAACAAACACATCGGCTTCGTGTTTCAGTTTCATCAGATCCTGCCGGAGCTTACCGCTCTTGAAAATGTCGCAATACCCGCTCTCATCGCAGGGGTGTCCAAGAAAGATGCCTACGCCAAAGCGGAAGAGCTGCTCCGTTATCTCAATATGGGAGAGAGGCTTCATCACAAACCGGCAGCACTAAGTGGCGGAGAAAAGCAACGCGTGGCCGTGGGTCGCGCTCTTATCAATAACCCTACGGTGATCCTTGCAGACGAGCCGTCGGGAGCATTGGATAAGGCACACAAAGAGGAGCTGCACAGTCTGTTCCTGAAGCTTAGAGAGGAAAAAGGTCTCACTTTCGTCATCGTAACTCATGACGATGCGCTGACCAAGATAGCCGATCGTACCGTCAGACTTGCGGACGGGATCTGTCAATAAAAGCCGCTTCCCATGGGTAAGAAAAGACCTGCTTGGTTTTATCTCAAACGTTCGGATGTAACCGCCATCATCATTCTTCTCCTTTTTGTTGCCCTCTTTGCCGGGTATCTGCTCTATTCCGATCCGTCCGAAAGATCTCACGGAGCTGTTGTGGCACAGGAAAGCTCGGAAACCTTGAAGGATACTGTCCCGAATATCCCCGCTGTTGTCGAAGATACGGTCTCTCGCACGAAGCATTATCCCGGACCTCCGAAACGTGAGCAGCTCCCGGAGAAGATGAAAAAAGGAGAGAAGATAGACCTCAACAGTGCCGACTCTGTCCTACTCGTCCGTGTGCCCGGCATCGGTCCCTCTTTTGCCAAAAGGATTGTGAAGTATAGGGAGCTGCTTTGGGGCTATTATTATTGTACGGAACAGCTTCAGGAGGTCTATGGAATGGATAGAGAGCGATACAGCCGGATAAAGCCCTACTTCTATGTAAAAGAGCTTCCGATGCCTGTCAGGATCTCATCTTTTGAAGGTGGAGAGCTGCGCAGACATCCTTATGTCTCATTCCGTCAGGCGTCCGCTCTCAAGCGTATTCTCACCAAAGGAGACCTCCCCACGTGGAAAGGATTGTACGAGACCTCGCTCTTCTCTGTGGATGATAGCCTTAGATTGTCGCCTTATATCATATTAGAGTAAGGGCGTCTCGTATATTATGACTAAATTTGCAATGTCTAAAATTATAATGAAGTAACTATATGTTGGCATACATAACATGGGAAGCAGATCCTATCATCCTCACTCTGGGAAGAGTTCGGTTAAGTTGGTATGGTCTGTTGTTCGCTGTCGGACTTTTGGTTTTCGGGTACTACATCCTCGATAAGATGTGGAAAAGAGAGCAGTTACCTGAGAAATGGTTTACCTATCTTGTTATTTATACCGTTCTCGGAACATTTATCGGTGCACGGTTGGGACACGTTCTCTTCTACAATCCATCCTACTATCTGGCAAATCCGATAGAGATTCTCAAGACATGGGAAGGAGGTTTGGCAAGTCACGGAGGCGTGCTCGGTATCATCATTGCCATCTATTTTTATAGTAAGAAAGTGAGTCATAAGAGTATGCTCTGGGTGTTCGACCGTCTTGCCGTACCGAGCGGATTGGTGGCGGCAATGATACGTACCGGAAACCTTATGAACCATGAGATATACGGCAGACCTACGGATCTTCCTTGGGGATTTCGCTTTATCACCAATCTTTACGGTGGTGAGATCCACGGTGGAGAGCCTGTATTCTCTCTTCCGTCCCACCCTACGCAGATCTATGAAGCTCTTGCTTATCTTATCATATTCGCAATATGTATGTATCTCTACTGGAAACGCGATGCGTATAAAAAGACCGGTCTCATCTTCGGAGTGTTTATGACCCTTCTCTTTACCGCTCGTTTCTTCATAGAGTTTTTGAAGAATCCTCAGGAAGATTTCGAGGTAGATATGCTCCTGAATATGGGGCAGCTGCTCAGTATTCCTTTTATCATTGTGGGGATTGCTTCCATAGTGTACAGCCAAAAGGCAAAACAGAATAATATTTAACACTAAAAACTACGATATAAAAATGTATTACATTCCAAAGGTAAACGACTCTACCTACTATCTTGGCGTAAACGACAGAACGAAACATCTTTTTGAAAACCTGTGGCCTCTGCCTGCCGGTGTGGCGTACAATTCCTATCTGATCAAAGACGAAAAGAATGTACTCATAGACACCGTTGATATTTGCTATGCAGACAGATTCCTTAACAATCTTGAGAGAATACTTGGTAACGAACCGCTTCACTATCTGATCGTGGATCACATGGAGCCGGATCACTCAGGTTCTATCCGTGTTCTTAAACACAAGTATCCCGATATTCAGTTTGTGGTGAATAAGAAAAGTGCCGATATGCTTAAGGGCTACTTCGACATCACGGACAATGTCGTGATCGTTGACGAAAGCACTAAGCTCAACATCGGATCCCGCGAACTCCAATTCATCTTTGCTCCCATGGTGCACTGGCCAGAAGTGATGTTCACTTACGATGCTAAGGAAAAGGTGCTCTTCTCTGCCGATGCGTTCGGATCTTTCGGTACGTTGGATGGTGGTATTTTCGATGAAGAGGTAGATCGTACAGCGTTCTACAACGAAGTGTATCGCTACTATTCCAACATTGTGGGCAAGTATGGCTCGTTTACACAAAAAGCGATAGCCAAGTGTGCCGGCCTTGAAATCGGAACCATTTGTGCCACTCACGGACCTGTTTGGAGAAAGTATGCCGGAGAGATCATTGCTCTTTACGACAAGCTCAGCAAGGATGAGTGGGAGGTGGGAGCCACCATTATCTATGGTTCTATGTACGGACACACCGAAGAGGTGGCAGAAGTGATCGGACGTTCATTGGCTCATCACGGCGTGAAGAACGTGGTACTCTGCAACGCATCCACGATGCACCCCTCTTATGTCCTCTCCAATGTCTTCCGTTATAAGGCTGTGGTACTTGGTTGCCCAACGTACAACAACGGACTTTATCCTGTGGTAGAGACAGCGATGAACATGATCGAGAGCCGTGGTGTCAAGGGTAAGCTTTTTGCCTGCTTCGGTTCTTACACATGGAATGGTGCTGCCGTGAAGAATCTCAAACCCTTTGCCGAAACCATGAAATGGGAGACACTCGAAGAGAACAGCGTGGAGATCCAGATGGAGATGAAGGATGCAGACATCGCTGCAGCATGGGATCTCGGAAAGCGTCTGGCAGAACAGCTGTTGAAAGACTAAGATACAGAAGTATATTCCATACAACACAAAAGATTTATGAGACTTATTATCCAACCCGACTATGATCGGATGTCGCTATGGGCAGCAGAGTACGTTGCAAAACGTATTGCCGATGCTGCTCCTACCGCAGACCGACCATTTGTATTGGGACTGCCTACCGGCTCTACGCCGATGGGATTGTACAAGAACCTTATCCGCCTTCACAAGGAGGGTAAGGTCTCTTTCCGCAACGTTGTAACGTTCAACATGGACGAGTACATCGGGCTGCCGCAAGACCATGAACAGAGCTACCACACCTTTATGTGGACCAACTTCTTCTCCCATATAGACATCCCGAAAGAGAATGTCAATATCCTCAACGGCAATGCCCCCGATATACAAGCCGAGTGTGAGGCATACGAGGCAAAGATGAAGCAGGTTGGCGGAGTAGATATATTCCTTGGCGGTATAGGTCCGGACGGACACATTGCATTCAACGAGCCGGGATCTTCGCTTGCCTCACGCACAAGAGTGAAGACGCTGACATCGGATACGATAGCAGCAAACTCCCGTTTCTTCGGCGGTGATATCTCCAAAGTGCCTACCACAGCGGTAACAGTGGGTGTGGGCACCGTGATGGATGCCAAAGAGGTTATCATTCTGGTCAATGGCTTAGGCAAGGCACGTGCGCTCTACCATGCGGTGGAGGGAAGCATCAATCAGATGTGGACCATCTCCGCACTGCAGATGCACCCGAAAGGCATCATTGTCTGCGATGAAGATGCTACGGCAGAGCTGAAAGTGGGAACCTATAAGTATTTCAAAGACATCGAGCGTGCAAACCTCTAAGAGGCTTTGAAGAGAGTTCGGTAATGAGATAAAGGAGGCTTGAGTAACATCGGTTCAGCGAGAAAAGATTAAGAGCATACCTTTATCCATAAAGCAAAAAAAATCACTACTAAAAGGGTTGTAACACCTGTTAGTAGTGATTTTTTTTGTTTTCAGACGGTAAACAGTCCCGTTTGAAAGTGTGCTTTCGCACTTACCTGTATGATTATAATATCAATTGGTTCTACTTCTCTTTTTGAGAGACCGGGTTCAAAGTCAATACCCTAAGTACCTCGGCATCCTTATTGATGTTTTCCAGATGTAGCTTGTTTTTTGTCCACTCTTTCTTTACAAATACAAACTCCTGCCATTTTTTGAGCCAAGGTTCTTTGTCAATATCGACATAAGTAACAATGCTCAAGGCATCATTTTGGAATCTATACGTTCCCTTTCTTTCCCAAGTAAGCCCTTTTTTGTAGGTAATATAAACAACACCTTCCTCTACATTGCCACCGGACTTTCCCTCATTTTCATTTTTTATCGTTGCCTTAGGGTTGAGCTTGGTCAAGTCTCCCGACATAAAAACAAGGGTAACATCTCCGGAACCATCTTCGTGTGTGGCTGTGCCTTGCCATACATGATTTCTTAGAAGAGGTTGTCCGCAATCGGGCATTTGGTTATTTATATCACACGAAACAAAAAGGAGCGGCAAGATAGCCGAAACAACCAAAGAAAAAAGTTTAATAAGTTTTGTTGCATTCATAGCTGTTGGCTTTTTAGAATTTAGTATTGAAAAATAAAAGTTTACAGGCGTAAATATAATAATTATTCTTAGAACAAACTCGCCTCGATCCATAAATCTTGCTCCGGACTTTTTGGCTGTGAACGTAGTGCTGTTGCGAAACAGAAGGGGGTTCAATGGAGTGTGTCGAGGTAAGAGTCTCAGCCTTACTTCCTTGTAATCAGATAGAACTGATATGCAAGCTGTAGCGGTACGGATGCTCTGCTTTTTGCCGGTAGAGCAAAATATGAACCTGTTTACAAGAGAGATTTAATGTGTTTATTTTTATCCCCGAACAGATTAAAAACTACAAATCGAGCTTTGTTCTCTGCACTTCAAGGCTTGTTCCCTGTAAATCGAGGCTTGGTTTGTAAGATTCAAGATTTGATTTCTGCCATTCGAGCCTTGAAGTCTCATTCTGTTCACTTTCAAAACAGTTTTTAATGCCTTATAAAAGAGATTTTGAAAGTGAATATAGAAAGATCTTTGCGCTATGCCTCACGCTTCGGTATCTGTTTTTTTGTAACTTTAGGCGCGTTAAACCTTGATGAACAGAGTATTTCTCTCTCGTCTTTGTAAGAATGATACAGGAATAAGATATGAAAAAATACATTGGGTTACTGCTCTTCTTTGCCCTTTCGATGAGCATGGCGAGTCAGGAGAAAGAGGTTCTGATCATGGGAACGATGCACTCCGTGCCTGCCATTGTAAAGAACAGCTACAAGCCTCTGCTACGCTATGCCATGAAGTATAAGCCGGAAGCGGTTTATGTGGAGTTTATCTGTCCGGACGATACAGTCAGTCTGCAGTTTTTTACACCCCGATTTCTCCATATATCAGACTCCATCAGAGCCGTAAAGAGCATGGACGAGAGCCGATTTGAAGAGCTTCGCTCTCTGCCATTGGCAGAGCTGACGGAGGAGGATTTCGGGTTCCTTTCCGAAGCATATCTTATCAAGAGAGACCGGGCAAACCATCTCTACTACAACTATCTGCGAAAGTATGGCGTGAAAGGAGCGGATAAAGCGTTTGGAAATGAGAATGAGGATCTCTCCTTCAAGCTCGCAACTGCAATGAATATCAGGGAACTCTACTGCATGGACGACCAGCAGACCACGGATAAGTACTACAAGGCATGGTCTCAAACCCGTAAGGCAGGGGAGAAGAATGGAGACAACAGAGAGGGGGATCGGTTGATAAAGAGAGACTACAACCGCTCTATCCTTCCGGCTCTATTGGGTCGTCTCGGCAAGTACACCAATAGTCCGGCTTCTCTGTATCGGAAACATCTTGTCAATTCGTTCCGATACGTGAAGTCTCCCACCCCGTACAGCGAAGAGGCTGCAAAGTATTGGGACGAAAGGAACAGCCGTATGGCAAAAAATATTGCTTCTCAAGTAAGAGACAATTCTCACCTGAGAAGCATTGTTATAGTAGGTGCAGGTCACGTTGTGGGGCTGAAAGAGGCTCTCGAAAAATGCTATCCGGATCTGAAAGTGAGGTTAATGTACCACTAACCTTTCCGCTCGTCCCTATCTGCCCATCCTATTTTTTAGTCAGATTCCACCTGAACGAGAGCAAAACTTCACTCGGTCGGAGGAAGAAGGTAGAGGAGTGAGCGTTCAGACCATTTCGGCTCTCCACGCGGTATATATCGTTCTGTCCCAAGTTCCGAACACTTAGTACCACCATAGCCCAAGGGAATACATACTGAGATTCTCCATCAAAGAACCATATCCCTCTGCGTTTGCCGCCTTCGATGTCCGAGTTTTTGCTGTCGTACATATTGGCACTCGCTTTCAGTGTCCACAGTGAGGTCGGGCGGGCATACATGGAGAACGAGTGGAACATATTGATCTGTTTAGCCTCCTTTCTGTCGCTATCCTTCAGTCCGAAAAGGGATAGAGAGTAGTTTCCACTGTATTTGAAGCTCAGTTTTCTCGAAGCCAGCCACTCTATTGTAGGGGATGCCATGACTCCTTGAGTGCGGTGATCGAACACTTTTTCCTGCTGTACGATCTTGCCTTTGGCTATGGAGTGGTTCACCTCTAAGTTGGTCGTGAGACCGATGGAGCGGAAAGACTTTTGCACGGAGAGCGATTGATAGAACGACTCACTATGGGTCTCCCTCCAGTCCGGTCTGGATATGATGTAAATGCCATCGAGGTAAGAGGATGAGCTGCGAGGGGATAGTGCGTTCGTGTATCGCAGATTGTAGGATGCGGAGAAGAAGTTGAGCACATCTTTATAAGCGGAGTAGAGCCATGCCGAAGAGGCTCTTGTCTTCCACCAGGCGGCTTCGCCCGTTCCTATTCTGCCTATCCCTCGGAAGATGTATGGCGTATAAAGAGAGAGCGGATAAGAGCCGTCGCCCTCGTTGTAGCTGCATCCCAGAGTGGAGTAGAAGCTTGAAGATGGCTCGTATCTCAGGTAAAGCGATGGAGTGAAGCGAATATCGTTTTGAGAGATTAGGATAGGCTTCTCTTTCGATCCCTTTTCATTCGAGGAGGCAAGCATCCATGTTACGGCAGGAGTAAGGGCGAGACGGATGTACTTATAGTTCCAAATCAAAGAGGGATTAAGGGTTGTCTTGGCTTCCTGATAGGTAATACTGCCCGAAGTGGGGTGAGTACCGGCAAACTTCAAACCCGTCAATGAGCTGGAAAGTTCCTCTCTGTTGAGATCCACATTCACGCCCAGATCAAGCTCCCATCCCTTTCCGGTGTAGTAGTAAGAGAGAGAAGCCGCATTGCCGAAGCTTTTGCTGTCGATCTTTTGAAGTATGTCCGTTGCTCCGTCAGAGAGTCCCTTGGGAGCATGAAGCGCAAGAGAGTTGGGGCGATAAGTACCGAAAAGATTATCCGAAAACCTTATCCGTCCCTTTCCGAACTTTTTGCTCCACTCTATATCATTGGAGAACGTACCTGATGGAGACTTTGTAAACTCCTCGTAAGGGTGTTTGTTGGCTATCTTTTCTCCTTGCAGCTCTTTGTGCAGAAGCGAAAACTCGGTCTTCACTCTGGTATATCTCGACTGTCCGTTGAACGTATAGCTGCTCTCCAAAGAGAGTTGATGGTGTTTGTGAGACAGGATCTGCTCCTCCTCTATCTTGGTCTGTTCGGTGGGAGAAGTCCTGAAAAGAGTGGTGTATAACGCACGTCTGTCTGCCTTGTCAAAGCCATAGTTCACGTTCATACGCCATTGGGCATCTTCCGAAAACTTCCTTATATGATTGGCAGAACCGCTTGCAGATTGGTTTATTCTGCCTTTGGCTCTCACGATATGATCGCCAAGATCGGCACTTGAAGAGAAAAAGTCGCTGCCTTTACTCTGTCCACGGCTTATGATGCTCCATGGTGAACCATCGTAACCAAAGCGATTCATTTCCGAAAGGATCTCTTTCCCCTCATTATTGCCCTTGGCTATCAGCATCGTTTGAAAGGTCTTTCCGAATGTGGAAGCCGATCCCTCCGCCAAGTATTGTGGCTTGGCATCTTTGTTAATGCCTGTTCCGGTCTCCAACGAATAGATCCAGTTCAACTTCGCTTTCTCGGTCAGACGGATGTTTAGAGCCGTTTCTTCACTTCTGGAAATATCTTTATCCATCTTTATTGCCTCGTGATTTTCCAGTAACTCAACGGATGCAACATCTTCCGTGGTGAGGTTTCTTGTTACCTGCGAATAGCGTCCGCCCATCAGATCCATACCTTCGACGTACAGCTTGCTCAGGTCTTTGCCTTGGTATCTTATCTTTCCCGATGTGTCTACACTCATTCCCGGTATCCGCTTTAAGACATCTTCGAGAGAGCGATCGCCTAATGCTTTGAGCTGATTGACCGAATAGCTCGTCGTGTCTCCACGTTGGCGCACGGGAGTGGAGTGTACAACAACCTCTTTCAACTTCTCTGTCCGAGGCTCCATAAAGAAACTCTGACCGTTCAGAACGGCTCCGAGATCCGTTTTGGTCAGCTTCTTATAAGAGAGGTGATTGAATAAGAGGATCACTTTAACCTTACCGATCTCCTGCTTGGTCGTTATTTTGAAGAAACCTTTTTCATCTGTAAATGTTCCGCCGAGTATTTTCCCGTTATCACCGGAAACGACAGACACCGAGACATGATGCACTCCGTTGTTGTTGCCTTTCTCTTTAACCCATCCGGAGATTGTGTTTTGGGCATGAAGCAGAGCGGTAGAGCCCACAAAGAAGAGGGCAAAAAGAGAGAGAATACGCAGGTTTATCTTAGACGTTATCATCTTTCAAGCGGTATATAGTTCATCTTTTCCCAAGTGGGTGTAAGCATTGGTTCTCCATTGGAAATGATCTTAACATCCGGCGAAGTCTGCATCAAGAAGCCGAAAGGATCTGCTATAAAGTTTCCGTAAAGCTCTTCTACCTTCTGCTTCGATGCCTTTTTGCTGCTGATATGAGGCATAAGAGAGCGTCTCGCTTTAGCGTAACTCTTCTCCTCTGTCTGCTCTTCAAAGCCGAGAAAAGAGAATTCAAAAATACCTTCCATATCTTTCGCTTCAAGTATCAGACCCGGCAATCCCCACAACTTCCAAGGTCCGGCGGAAGACGGGATCTCTTGTGTGTACCACACTTGCCACTCTCGTCCCATGTACGAAGCACGGGCAAGAGTACAGCTGTATGCTCCAATCCGTTTGGTGCTATCCGCTAAGATGCGCCATTCGGGGGCAGTAACCTTTTCGGTGTAGGAGTACTCCTCTTCGAGTATCCGGTATGAGACCTCACGCTGTTGCTTATCGAACGAGGAGCGTATATATATTGGCTCTCCCTCCTCTTCGATATTCGGATCTTCCCACATCGCCTCTTTTACGCCGCTTCCGGTACTGATTTTGGATAAAATGGTAGAGTCCATGAAAGCCAATACCTTGCTGTAATAGTGGCTCTCATCGGGCATAATCTCCAAAATCATCTCCTCCGGATCCGGCTTTTTATTCTTTGAGATTTCGTACTGTTTATGCAACAGATAGTGAACTTTATAGCCGTAGGTCTGCCCATAAACAGATAAAGTCGCCACGAAGAGCAGGGCAGAAAGGAGTGTTGCCTTTCTCATTTTCATCACTTTTCCAGATAAACAAAATCTCTGAGCAGATCTTCCTGAGACAGCTTATTGCCATTCTGATCCGTAACGGTAACCTTTGCTCCCGGATATATAGAGCGAAAGTAGCCGACAGGATCGGATATAAAGAAAGCGAAAGCCTCCAATACCTGTTTCTTTTTCCCCATGTGCTTATTTTCCCAAGCATCCTTGTACTTCGAGAAGTCTCCGTACAGCTTTTCCGGAGTAGTGGCAGAGAAAGAGGATAGAGCGAATGAGAAGAGACCTTCACTATCTTTAGCCTCGACGATGAGTCCGGGCAGACCCCACAGTTTCCATGGTCCCGCAGGAGACGGAATATCGGGCGTGTACCACGCTATCCACTCTCTTCCGAGATATTGAGCCTTAGCCATGATGCAGTTGTAACCGCTCTTTACCGCAGTGCTATCCTGCACCACTTCCCAAGCAGGGCGGGTAAGCTCCTCCGTGTAGTGGAATAAATCGACATTGACAGCATGAATAGTCTCTCTGCTGTTGCTTGAAAAATCATTCTTGACACCGATATTCAGACTAGGTCTTACACTCGATCTTTGCCTTGCCAGAACAGCCTTGGTGCGGTCTTTGTCCTTGTCAAAAGAGGCTTGATATATGGAATCTCCCACCTCGAACCAGCGGTCAAAGAAGAAGCTCTTATCCGATGAAATCTCCAAAACAGCCTCTGTATATGAAGATTTATTCTTTGCTTTCTTAGGCATATACGAGCCTTGTACTTTGTAGACAGCTCTATAAACCTCATTGTTTTCCGCCATGGCACTTCCTGCCATACAGAACAGCAGAGCAGCCAGCAAGGCTAAAGTAAGATTCTGTTTCGCTTTCATATCGTTATCTTTCCAAATAAACAAACTCGTTCCGTAGCTCTTCTCCGGTGATCTCTCTACCATCTTTATCCTCTATGCGCTTTATTCTTCCCGGCATTGTGGTATGCAGATACCCGACCGGATCGGATATAAAGAACGAAAGAGTTTCCACCACCTGTTTCTTCTTTCTTGTCTGTCGCTTCTTCCAGGCATCTTTATACTTCGAGAAGTCGCCGTACAGCCTTTCAGGAGTAGTGGCAGAGAACGAGGCGAGAGTAAATGAGAAAACTCCCTCACTATCTTTAGCTTCGACGATAAGCCCGGGCAGCCCCCACAGTTTCCATGGTCCAGTGGGAGAGGGAATATCGGATGTGTACCACGCTATCCACTCTCTTCCGAGATATTGAGCCTTAGCCATGACACAGTTGTAACCGCTCTTTACTGCCGTGCTATCCTGTATCACCTCCCAGGCAGGGCGGTTCAGCTCCTCTTCGTAACAGTACAAATCCACTCCGATGACATGGGATGTCTCTCTGTTGTTATCTGCAAAGAAGCTCTTCACACCTATTTTCAGACCGGGAGCCACACCCGTTCTCCGTTTTGCCTGAGCGGCTCTAAGCATATCTCCGTCCAAGTCCAATGATGCTTGGTAAACGGAGTCGCCGACCTGAAACCAGCGGTCGAAGAAGAAACTTCTATCCGGATAGATCTCCAGAACAGCCTCTGTATATGAACCCTTATCTACGGCTTCTTGAGGCGTGTACGAGCCTCTTACCTGATAGATGGCTCTATAAACTTCACTGCTTTGTGCGGTGGCACTTTCCGCTGTTCCGAGTAGCAGAGAGAGCAACAGGCATACAGTAAAAATGATTTGTCTCATAAGTGTATGGTGTATTCGTGGTTGTTTGCTTTGCAAGGTAAGTAAAATATTTCTATAAAAAGTCGGATATTTTCTCTTTTGCACTTTTTTAATGCTTCTTGAATAGATTTGTATTGAAACTCTCATCTTTCAGCTGTTGAAGCCGTTCTGTACGGAGGAAACTTTCTCCCTGTCGAACAACTCTTTTTAACCCGTATAGAAGTTTTGTTTATCATGTTCAGAAGTTCGGATAAACA
Source organism: Porphyromonas sp. COT-108 OH1349 (assembly GCF_000768755.1). Lineage (NCBI taxonomy): Bacteria > Pseudomonadati > Bacteroidota > Bacteroidia > Bacteroidales > Porphyromonadaceae > Porphyromonas > Porphyromonas sp. COT-108 OH1349. Next base: position 189,102 of record NZ_JRAH01000003.1, read on the forward strand.
GGAATAATTGTGTAAACCAAGCCCGGATTTCTGCAAATCAAGGCTTGATTTGTTGCAGTCAAGTTTCAATTTTTGGAAGTCAAGCCCCGATTTACGGTAGTGAAAGTATTCGGAGTGCGTTTTGAACCCGTTAAAAGAGACTTGTAAATAGGTTTGTGTAGATTTTTGAACCCTACTGCTCTCTAAACTTTACCGAAAGGGAATAAAAGTAAAGAGCTGATTTTCATAATGAAATCAGCTCTTTATCTTTTTTATTGGTAGGGTATGACATAGTCCGATAAAGTCTAATCTTTTTGTTATGTTTGTTAAAAAAACTTTATATTTGCATCGGATGACTTAATATAGAAGTGAATGTTGCAGCCCTTAATGGTGTTTTGCTGTCATTCATTTGCTATTGAATCTATAATATTTGCATTATGAGAAAACTCACAAAAATTTAATTATGAAGAATAGAGATTTTATCATTACAACAACAAACAATATAGAAGGTTATGCTGTTAAGCGTTATGTAGAAACCATCTGCGTAAATATGGTTCTCGGAACCAATTTCTTTTCTGATTTCTCAGCTTCAATAACAGATATATTTGGAGGGTATTCATATTCCTATCAAAAGAAAATGGACCTTATATATAAGGATGCAACTAATAAGCTAAAAGAGAAAGCAAAAAGAAAGGGAGCAAACTGTATTTTAGGTTTCAAGGTCGATTTTGATGAGATTTCCGGAAAGGGGAAATCTATGATAATGCTATCTGCTTCCGGGACAGCTTGTATCATAGAAGAAAAAGAAGATAATAAATTCAAAGTTTTGCGTGAATACTCAATAGATGGGGCTGAGTTGGAAAGGGAAATGCTAAGGCAATCCATCGTTTCCGGTATAAATGATGGAGAGGAGATAAAAGAAGAGTGGAGGACATTCCTTCTTGAAAACCCACAAGAAGAAATAATAGACAATCTATTGGACAGATTTATCCAAAACTCTGGAAGGACAACAGAAGAAATAAGCTTTATCACGCAATATTTGGGAGCGATACCCAAAGAGATGGTTACGAGAAGAGCATACGAAAAGAGAAAAGAGAACAAAGCAGTCATGGGTGATCTCATAGTTGCTTGCAATCTATTTGACTCGGAGAGAATACTCTTGGCAATAAAAGAAGACCTTACAAACTCTACTTATCTTTTAAGGACTCAATCCGATTCATACGATATTGAAGACCTCAAAAGGATGGAAGAGATGGAGCATATAATAGATAATCTCCCGGATGTTGGTAGTTTTATCTCTACTAAAGGGCTTTTCAGCAAAGGGGAGAAGAGGCAATACATTTGCCCTAATGGACACAAGAATGATGCGAGCAATGAGTTTTGTGAAGACTTGAATTGTGGACTAAACATTAAGGGTCTGTTTTCTTATCAAGTAGATTCAATAAACGAGTTCAAGAAAAAGTTATCAAGCCTTAGGACACTATTTAACAAAGCTTGAAACAGAATAAATGACAAATAGTAGTATTTAAGTCAGCGCCATTGTTGAGACAAAACTATGAATTATGTTGTAAACTAAAGACTTCAAAAATGTTCCCTAAAAACATTTCTCTCCAACAAAATAGGAATAAGTGATATAAAGGAGTGCTGCTTTTGCTCATCTCGATAGACTTTGAAAACAGCTTCGGTACGACTCTAAGGGTAATGCGGAACTTATATTCTATGGATTTGTTCTAAAATCGGTTGCTATCGTAGAAGAACGATTTTCAAACAGGGTAGAAGCGAGGCGAGAAGCCAAAAATCTTTTTCCTGAATCGGCTATCTTGAAAAGAGAAACGGTCTTCTCCATTCCAAAGAGTATGGAATGGGGAAGACCGTAATCCGTTTTGATGCAGAGGGAGAGAGGTTATCCGTTGCTCTCTATCTCTTCCACTATTTTGTCTATCTCCTCTTGCAGACTTTTCAGCTCGCCTTTGCACTCTTTTATCATCGAGGCTGTGGCTCTGCTTAGCTTCAAGATCTCTTCTATCGGAAGCTCGTTCCGCTCGATGAGGGATAGGTTCTCTTCTATCTCTTTCAGCGTTTGGGTGTAGTTGAATTTCTTTTTAGCCATATTTTTGTTTGTCTAATCGTTGTACTCTTCTTCTCTCTTTTCCACTCCGGTAACGGTGGCAGATACCGCTCCGTCGCCCAATAATATTTTCACATCTTCGCCCGGATGAGTCCGTGAAGCAGAGCGAATGCTCTTGCCATCCGATCCGACAAAAAGCGCATACCCGGAAGAGAGGATCCTGTCCGGGCTTAAAAGGCGCAGCCGTTCCTCCAAAGAGGAGAGCTTCTGCCGTTGCAGCGGTTCCCATGAGGCTATGGAGCGTTTCAGTCGAGCAGTGTCGGAGGCTATTCTGCTATCTGTCCGTGCCGTCAGCGATGCCCAAAAACGTTGCAAGCGGAGGTATTGCCCTCCCACTTTTTGCTCTATCTCCGATGTGCGCAAGTAGAGCAGCTGCCTCTTTCTGTGCACCAATGTCCGAAGTCTGCTTTCTAATATCTGCTTCTGTTCGCCCATCAATCTCACCAAACGTTCTTGAGCGGAGTAGACGGCAGAGATATAAGATAGATTTCTATCTATGAGAAAAGTGGCGACGGCAGTAGGTGTTTTCAGGGAGGTGTGTGCCACCATATCCAAGATAGAGAGGTCTCTGTCGTGCCCTATACCGGATATAACGGGGAAGGGATACTGGGCGACATGCTCGCACAGAGTAGCATTGTCGAATGCCAAAAGGTCTAATCTGCTTCCTCCTCCCCGGATGATCACAACGGCGTCATAGGGTTTGTCCGATTCGATTATCGCATCCAAAGCTTTGATGATACTTGCCGGCGCTTCGTTCCCCTGCATAATGGCAGGAAAGAGTGTTACAGCAAATCGGATGTTGTAGTCGTTACGAGTGAGTTGGTTATGAAAGTCTCCCCATCCGGCAGCCGTAGCCGAAGAGATTACCGCTATCTTTCGAGGAAGAGGAGAGAGCGGAAGCGATCTGTTCATATCCCATATACCGGATGCTTTCAGCGCTGCTATGGTTGCCTCTCTCTGCTTTCGCATGGCACCCAAAGAGTAGGTGGCATCTACTCCGACAATATTCAGAGAAAGCCCATATATCGGATTGTATCTTACATAAACCATAAGGAGCAACTCCAAACCTTCGCTTAGCTCTATCCCTGTCTCTTCATAAAACTTTTCGGATATGAGTCTGTACTGACTGCTCCATATCATCGCCCGCATGGATGCTACTATCTTTCCTTGATCGTTTTTCTCTATCAGATCCATGTAGCAGTGTCCGGAGCTTCTATTGACCTGCATGCCGGAAACTTCTGCCACTACCCACAGCGGACGAGTGAACGAAGAAGATATAACATCTTCCACTATGCCGGTAAGCTCGCTCAGGCGCAGACCGGATGTAACACTGCTATGCTCATCGGCGTAAAAGGTTCTGCTGGGAGAAGGCATATCTGATACTTTATGGGGGTTATCCTCTTAGGGTGGACTCGAAATCTATTCGGTGGTCTATGCTTCTGCCGAGAGTGAGCTGGTCTGCATACTCCAATTCGTCTCCAATGGCTATTCCACGAGAAATGACGGAGACTTTAACATCGAGATCTTTCAGGAGTCGGTAGATATAGAAGTTGGTCGTATCTCCCTCCATGGTCGTACTCAATGCAAGCAGCACCTCTTCTACACCTTCATTTCTTACTCTATCTGGAATATCATCTATGTGTAGCTCGGAAGGACCTACTCCATCTATCGGAGAGATCACTCCTCCTAAAACGTGATAAAGACCGTTGAAACGTCCTGTGTTTTCAACAGCCAAAACCTCCTTTACACTCTCTACCACGCAGAGGATGCGGGAGTCTCTGGCAGGATTGGAGCAGATCATACAGACATCGGTATCGGAAAGGTTGTGACAGCGGTCGCAGTAGTGAATACCCTCCACTAAGGCATCTATCTTGGAAGATATATTTTTGGTAAACTGTTTCTCCTGTCTCAGGAGATAGAGAGCCAGCTTCAATGCACTTTTACTGCCTACTCCGGGCAGAGTGCTTAGAGCATCTACCGCTTCTTGCAGCAGGCGAGACTGTTGGTCTAACCGTATCATCCTTCCCGGTTGAACGTGCGTTTGCGGAATACGAAGTCTTTACCCAGATACTTCTCTCTTACGATCTCGTTCTCGGCAAGCTCTTCGGCTGTTCCCTGGAAAAGCACTCGCCCCTCGAACAGAAGATAAGCACGGTCTGTGATGGATAGTGTCTCGTATACGTTGTGGTCGGTGATGAGAATGCCGATATTCTTTTCACGCAACTTGGCAACAATACTCTGAATATCCTGTACCGCTATGGGGTCTACTCCGGCAAAAGGTTCGTCGAGCATCACAAACTTGGGCTCTATGGCAAGACAACGGGCTATCTCCGCTCTTCTACGCTCACCACCCGAAAGGCGATCCCCCAGATTGTGTCTCACTTTATGGAGTCCAAACTCGGAGATGAGGCTTTCTAACTTCTCTTTCTGATACTCTTTAGGCTTACTGGTCATCTCCAATACGGAGCGGATGTTATCCTCTACGGTCATCTTTCTGAATACGGAAGCCTCCTGTGCAAGATAAGATATGCCTTTCCTCGCACGCTTGTAGATGGGCTCGTGAGTAATCTCTTCGTCATCGAGGAAAATCTTTCCCTCATTGGGGAGAACCAGACCAACGGTCATGTAAAATGTAGTGGTCTTACCTGCTCCATTGGGTCCCAAGAGTCCTACAATCTCGCCTTGAGATACTTCAATGGATACGTGGTTGACCACGGTTCTGTTCTTATATTTTTTTACTAAGTCTTCCGTCCGGAGTTTCATAGGATATATGCTTGCTTGTTATGCCTTTCAAAAATAGACATTTTGCCCCATACAGCCAAGTGCATACGTATGCCCTCTCTTGCGGAGAGTGGCAGACCGGAAGAAGGTAGAAGACAAGCGAGGGATACTTAGGTTTAGGTATTGCATGATAATGATAATTGACGGATATTTGTGTAAGTATATGCGATTAAACAGTTCTATTACAGATATTTTACCGATATGAAAACAGAACACCTCAATCACACTCACTCCCACTGTCATGAGCATTCGCACGGACATCACGGGCATGATCACTGCCACCATGGTAAGGATCTGAGGGGAAGAAAGCTGCTATGGGTTACGATCTTGAACTTTTCCATCACGATTTTTCAGATTGTAGGAGGAATACTTTCCAACAGTCTCTCCCTGATCTCCGATGCCATACATAATCTGGGAGACTCGTCTGCAATCTTTATTGCATTCCTTGCAGGAAAGCACGCAGAGAAGCAACCAGATACCAGAAAGACATTTGGCTATAAGCGGACAGAGATATTGGCTGCCCTGTTTAATGCCGTGGTACTTATAGGGATATGCGTCTACCTTTTCGTGGAGGCCTATCACCGCTTTTTGAATCCGGAGCCGATACGTGGGGCGATGATGCTTGCCGTGGCGATATTCGGACTTTTGGCAAATCTGATCTCTGTGGTCATACTCCATAAGGATCGTGAGCACAACCTGAACGTGAAGGCTGCATATCTTCATCTTCTTGGAGATACGCTCTCTTCGGTCGCTGTAATCATGGGAGGTATAGCAATATGGTTGTGGAATCTTTACTGGCTGGATCCTCTTGTAACGGTCTTGGTGGGCATCTATATCATTGTGCATACATGGGGTATAGTGAAGCAGACTGTGAGCATACTGATGCAGAGTGCTCCGGAAGAGATAGATCCTTCTCTGCTGAAAGAGGAGGTAGAGGCAATCAAAGGAATAAAGAATCTGCACCACCTGCATATCTGGAGACTGGATGACGAACACATGCTCTTGGAGGCGCATGTTAATCTGGAAGAGGATCTCAGACTGTCGGAAGCAGGAGCATTGAGAGAGCAGGTGGAGCATCTGCTCATGCAGAAGTTCGGTATAGGACACACGACTCTTCAGATAGAATATGACGGATGCAATGGCAGGCGTGATCTGATACAAAAGGATGAGTTGAGATAGCAGGGAAAGATATTTTTAAGCGTAATTCTTATGTGTAGCGAGCAATCTTCCAAGCCTAAAAATGCCTATAAAAAAGGTATCCGGTTTTACGATAACTTCATTACGGGAAGCACTTGGTGGTCTCATCTCTACATGAACTGCCTCTGGCAGGTGGACGATAATAAGATAGCAAGAGAGGTAATGGGGATGATTCCTTCCGGTTTTTCCGGTCGCCTGCTGGATGTCCCTGCCGGAACGCTAGTCTTTACTGCTTCTACCTATGCCGGTCTACCCAATGCTTCTATCGTGGGAGTGGACTACTCTCGCGAGATGCTTGCTGTGGCAGAACAGAGAAAACAGGATATGGGACTCTCTCAACTCTCGTTGGAATGGGGAGATGTGGGGCAACTGCCGTATGAAGATGAGAGTTTCGATATAGTCCTTTGCATGAACGGATTTCACGCTTTTCCCGATAAAGAGCGTGCTCTTGCCGAACTGTACAGAGTACTGAAGCCGGGAGGTTGCTTTCTTGGAAATTTCTACGTCAAGGGAGAAAGGAGGATCGGTGATGCTCTTGTACGTTTGGTACTGAACCGTAAGGGCGTTTTTGTCCCTCCTCATTTTACCAAGGAGGAGATGGCGGAGAAGTTTAAGTCTCTTTATAAAGGCGGAGTGGAGGTCAGCAACCACAACTCCATAATGGTATTTAGGTGTATCAAATAAGCAGATATGAGAAAAGGCATTCGAGAATTTCCGAATGCCTTTTTCTGCTGAATGAATCGGATAGATTTTGTTTAAGGTGCTACACTTATAGATGCTGTCTTTGATTCTCCATCTTCAAATATAATTTTTACCGTGAGTTCGTATTCCGGCAGATTCACGGGAGGGTTAATCCATCCCAAATAGGCTATCTCGCTTGAATGAAGACCGAACAGCTTGTATTTAGAATAGTCTATATCGGAAACCTTACCATATATCGGTTGTGAGGAGTTCTTTTCTATTCCCAAATCGTAAAGAAGGAACATTTAAGTTAAGTTCATGATAAAAAGAAACGGGTAATTCCTGCCACTATTCCACAGAGTATAAAGCCAAAAGCAATGGGTATTAAGGCAGAGATGGTTGTCCACTTGATGCTCTTGGTCTCCTTGTATATGGTATAGAGTGTGGTGCTACAAGGGTTGTGCAACAGACTGAAAAGCATAACGCAGATGGCTGTAAGCGGTGTCCATCCTCCGGCTCTTAATATGTTTTCGGTAATGCCTGCATTTTCGCCTTCAAAGAGTATTCCGGCACCATCTCCCAATCCGGAGAGTTCGGGTACCGTAAGTATAGTAAGCATAAGTATTGTCGGGATGACAACTTCATTCGCAGGGATGGCTACGATGTAGGCAAGAAGAATAACTCCATTCAGACCAAAGAAAAGCCCAAACTCGTCAAAGAGATCCACAACATGGGCTGCCAGACTGATGTTCCCGATTTCGATGTTGCAAATCAGCCAAATGAGTGCTCCTGCCGGAGCGGCAAAAACAACAGCTCGTCCCAGTACAACCAGTGTCCTGTCTACCAAAGAGGAGTAGAGTGTTTGCCAAAAACGTGGCGGACGATACGGCGGAAGTTCCAGGTTGAAAGTAGAGACTTCACCCTTAAGCAGTGTCTTGCTAAGCAGTAAGCTGCTACCAAACATAAATACGATTCCCAAAAGAGCAACAGCCAAAATCGACAAGATGGAGAGTGTGCCGGAGAGGTGGGCAGGAACTAAAGGGCCTATGAATATGGATGCCAAAAGTATTTGTGTCGGCCAACGCCCATTGCAGAGGGAAAAGTTGTTGGTGATTATTGCCAACAGCCTCTCTCTGGGGCTGTCTATAATACGAGTAGAGACTATTGCCGCAGCATTGCATCCGAATCCCATGGTCATTGTGAGTGCCTGTTTGCCGTGTGCTCCTGCTCTTTTGAAAAGTCCGTCCATGTTGAATGCCACTCTTGGGAGGTAGCCGAAATCTTCCAGAAGAGTAAACAGAGGAAAGAAGATAGCCATGGGAGGGAGCATCACAGAGACAACCCATGCGGTCGTGAGATAGACGCCATCTATAAGGAATCCGGATAAAAGAGCAGGCAGAAAACTTTCGGTCCAACCTTTTAGGAGAGGGTACAGTTTTCCCACAAGAAAAGAGGAGAGCAGCTGGGAGGGATAATTGCTCCCGACAATAGTAATCCAGAGGACTACGGCAAGAAGAGAAATCATAATGGGATAACCCCATCGCTTGCTTGCCAATATCTTATCCAGCTTGGCATCAAACTCTCTTCTTTTATTGTTCTCTTCGTACTTTATCGCTTCACTGCAGATATCCTCTGCATCGGCATATATAGCTTCGGAAACCTTATCGTGGAAGTCTTTCCCGACTTCCCACTTCCATTTGTTGGCTGTTTGTATAATATGCTCTCTCTCTTTCATATCATTGAAGTAGTATTTCTTCGTCTATCCATTTGCCGCTTCTTACAGCTTCTATAATCTTTGCGTCTCCCTCGATGAGTCTCATCGCAACCCATTTGGCATTGGGAAGATCGGGATAGACATTTTTTACTTCTTGCTCCACAGCCTCTATGGCTTCGGCTGCTTTTCCGCTAAGATTCTGTATTCGATGAGGCCGGCAGACAATATCTCCTTTAATAACCTGAGAAATGGTCTTGAGTAGAAGATCCAAGCCCTCTCCGCTTCTGGCTGAAACAAGTGCAACGGGTATGCCAAGCCTCCTTTCAAGTATTTTGGCATCTATCATAATCCCCATGGAGCGAGCTTCATCTATGAGATTGACAACCAAAATAGCATTCTCTGTTATTTCCAAGATTTGGAGAGTTAGGTTCAGATTACGCTCCAAACGGGTTGCGTCTGCAACGATAATCGTAGCGTCCGGCTGACCGAAGAGAATAAAGTTGCGTGCAATCTCTTCATCCTCGCTACGAGAAAAAAGGGAATAAGTACCGGGTAAGTCCACAATGCGATACTTCTCTCCTTCATAGGTATAACTCCCTTCGGCTCTTGCTACGGTCTTTCCGGGCCAATTGCCTGTATGCTGATGGAGTCCTGTAAGACCATTGAAGAGAGTACTCTTGCCTGTGTTGGGATTACCGGCAAGGGCTATTGTGTACTTGGTTCCACTGGTATTCGAGCCTCCTTGAAGTACATTTTGTCTTTTCATGACTGCTCAACTTTATCGACATAAATGTAGCCTGCTTGCTCTTTGCGCAGTGCAATGGTAGTATTTCGTACTAAAAAGGCTTTTGTCTCTCCGGTTGGGCTGCAGAGATATAGTCTCACAAGAGAGCCTTTTACAAATCCAAGATCCAACAGACGTTTTCTTCTGTCTCCTGCCAATTGGTAGCCAAGACCTTTTACTTTGGCAACCTCTCCAAATTCAAGATCCCATAATGAACTATTGCCTTTGGGAGTAATATCATACTTATAAGGAGGAGCTATTGGAATCTCTTCGTTTGGCTGAGGTATTGGGGAGCCATGTGGGTCGTACTTGGGGTGATGAAGACTTACAGAGAGCTCTTCCAACTTCTGAGGAGAGAGTTTGTGTTCCATTTTCTCTGCAAGCTTATGCCACTCCTCTGATGAGTATCCTGTCTTTTCGGCAAGATAGGTCTCGTATAGCCTGTGTGCTCTGGAGAGGTGTTGCCCCATATTTTTACCTGCATCGGTAAGAGTGAATGTCTTATAGTCGAGAGTTGTCAGCCATCCTCGCTTGGTTGCCTTCAATAAGAAAGATTGCGCTTCCTCCTCTCTGATATTCCAGAAAGAAGTAGCACAATCCAACGTGATGCACTCCATCTGTTTGGAGTACATTTTTTTCATAAGATCTTCAAGAGGAACGTCTTCCTTCTTGGAGATAAAGAGACTTCTCCTGAGCCAGACTATATATATCAGGCTCAGAAGAAGTAAGAGTATGAGTACTATTGTCATTTAACTTCGATCACGAGGTACTGGCTTAAACTCCAGAACTCTTTTGTGTTCTTAATGTTTAGAGTAAGATTACCGTCGGAACCCTTATCCAATGAGTATGAACTTGCAGGGTGTTTAGTGTGGAGTACAGCCTTTTTCTCAAATAGAGGAATGGTGTGAAGCTCTCTGCGGTCCATCTTGATGAAGTAATCTTTGTTGAAACCTTCTGCCAAAACTTTTGGAGAGGAGAAGATAGATCCTCCGGTAAGGATTTTGTGTTCCTTAAGTTCCGAAGATGTTCCGAAGCAATAGAACACTGCATTAAGAGCAGCATCTTGTTGTGCAATAGCTGCTTGTTGTGCTGCATTTTCTTGAGCAAGGACATCCACATTTTGAGCAGATCTCACAAGTGCACTATCAAGCTGTTCTATTTTGACGTCTCTCATTGCAAGTTCATTACGAAGAGCAACGAGTTCGCTCTCTTTTCTCTGAATTTCATCGGTCATTCTCTTGATCTTGCTGCCCAAAAGTTTTGCCGCTGCAGAGTTTTTCTTCAGCTGCTCATTGAGAAGTTCGATTTTTTCTCTATTCTCTTTAAGAGTGCTTGCAACCAACTGCATGTTATTCTTAATCTGTTCACGAGTAGAAGCAGTAAGCTCACCACTTTTGTGTTTGATCGCAACAAAGTTTTCTGCTGCACGAATCTCTTCAAAGCTTTGTTCTACCTCATTGATTACGGTTAGCATTTCTTCCAGATTGCTTTCAGTTGTTCTGGATACCATTTCCAAGGAATCATATTTCGCTTGCAGGTTCTTATATGCGGAAGAATGCTTTCCACAAGAAGAGACAAGAGTCATTGCGCAAATAGCGAGAGTAATAAATGCTGTTTTTTTCATATTCAAATCTGTTTTAAAGTGATCTTTTCACTTGTTAGACATGAAGGAGATAAAGACTCCTTATACTTATTCTTATGTACACGCTCAGGAGTGGGAGAGGGAGCAATGAGCACCACAATCTCACCACGAGGCGGTTGATTTCTAAAATATTCACACAATTCTGAGGATGTCCCTCTATGGTACTCCTCATGTATTTTTGATATTTCCCGTACTACTACGACTTCTCTTTCCGGGTCAAGAAGTATTGATAGCTGCTCTAATAGCTTTACCAATCTTGTTGGAGCCTCATATAAAATAGTTGTAGTTGTACGTTTGGAAATATCTTCCAAAAGAGTTTGCCTTCCTTTTTTCTGTGGTAGAAAACCCTCGAACGAGAATCTGTCACAAGGTAAGCCGGAGGCAACAAGAGCAGGAACAAAGGCCGTGGCACCGGGAAGACACTCTACCCTAAGATTTAGCTGCAAGCATTCCCGTACCAAAATAAATCCCGGATCTGAAATCCCCGGTGTTCCTGCATCAGAGACCAAAACTACTTTTTGCCCATCCGCGATGGCAGTAGCTATGGACTTTGCCGTAGTATGCTCATTGTGCATGTGATGGCTACGAAGTTCTCTCGGAGAGATCTCGAAATGGCGTAGAAGTTTAAGTGTTGTTCGAGTATCTTCCGCAAGCACGACGTCGGCTTCTCTAAGCAGCCTCAAGGCTCTCAGAGTAATATCTTCCAAATTCCCAATAGGGGTTGGTATGATAGTCAGCCATCCCATTTTGCAAAAGTTTTATGCGTAATATCTTTCCACTATTTCAAGAAACGCTTTTGCTGCCGGTTCATCCGTTTTTACCCAAGGATAGTTAGCTGCAAGATGTTTTGTTGCAGAAGAGAAGTCTACTAAATGAGTCAGTGTATCCAACTCACTTTCAATCAAACTCTCGCTATCCAAGAATAGCTCTCTTCGGAAGTAAAAATAGTCAAACATACTGATGTACTCCCTTAAAGGGTTTACGACCTCCTTTTTTATGCTGTTAGCCATGGTTGGTTTCTCAACCTGACTTGTCGTAGCTTTAGGAATGAACATAACATCAGAAGCCGAAGTTTCTTCTTCGATTTGTCTTTCTTCTTGTATCTCAGTATCTGCCGTCTTTAGCTCTGCCTTGAGAGCATCAAGCTTGTGAGACAAATCGGTAATAAGATCTTCTATCTGTTCAATATAACGTTCTATGTTTTTGTTAGATACCATTTATAAGACATTGAAATGTATAATAAACTTCCTGTTTCTGCTGTCGAAAGGTGCGGCTTCTTTCATGATTCGAGCAATATGCAGTTCGGTTGGAGAGAACCACGCATAGCTGAACTGGTACTCATTCGTCACACCTTCTGCTATCTCTGTCATTGATATAGGAAGATGCTTAGGCTCTTTCAGGGCTTCTGACAGCACATTATATGTATGAAGACCCAAAGATGGATTCAGCCCGAAAACAGGAGAAATTGCCCAGAAAACTCCCGATCTGATATTGCTCACACTTGCATCTAAGCTCTGAACTTCTTGATATTTCAGAACGATTTTTCTTGAAGAGATATGAGGGATATTTTTGTTTTCTGTCTTATTGGTTACCGTGTAAGAACTCAATTTCCCTTTGATGTCCCAATCCATAGCAATATCATGCAAGCTATTAGAGATAAGAGTCGGTTTAGAGTTATCCTGTCCTTCAATCTTGGAAGTTTCATGTCCAAGCATATGAGGAATTCTGGTTATGTTTTCTGCAAACTCAACCTCGTATCCCGAATAGACTCCATCTGCTCCTTTTTGCAGCGAAGCGGTGAGATATGGCTTTGTCTCATTGAGCTTTTTTATATTAGGAATGGTTCTTATCTCTACTTTATCCTCTCCTGATCTTACATAACTAAGGGTTGTATGATACTTGATGTCCGGACGAAACAGATCGAGAATATTTGTATTTTCCAATGATAGGTGTCCTTCTTTCCACAATTGTTCTTGCACAAATATCGGAGTATCATCTGAAAAAAGATATTCACGAATCACTACGGATGAGATGTTAAGAGTCTCGGGAGGTGGAACGGGATTTGGGGTCGGATCCGGACCTTTCCCCCCCAAACAACCGGATAAGAGGGAAGTGGCAAACAGCAATCCAACCAGTCTAATAAAGTTTGTGTTCATAGTGCTTTTATGGTTTTTAGATTGGTAATAGTGTAACCAAGTTTTACAAAGAAGACCCTTCGGTTGGGAGGGGATCTGTTATCGTGTCATTCTTAGACTCTCCGGATAAACTCCCTTTTCCTCTCTTACATATTACAAGAGAGTCATAGAATCTCCTGCTTTTCTCTTCTATTTCCGGTGTGAGGTTGTCATTAACCAACTTCAGAACTAAAGTTGCCACGGCAAGGTCATCCGTAAAGCCGAGAATCGGGATCAACATATCCGGAATAATATCTATCGGGAGAATGAAGTATCCTAAAGCTCCGGAGATGTAAATCTTCTTTGCTATGGGAGTAGAAGGTGCTTTCATGACATAGTAAAGCCGTATCATGGGAAGCAAAACACTCTCTCCAACAAGATGTTTCACCTGCAAAAGCTTCTTTCCCCAATCACCTTCCGAGAAGTGAGATGCATAGCTTTTGATATCGCGTAAGCCCTTTATAGCCATCTTTGCATGTGATAGTTTCATAGCTTTTTTGCGTTCTATACACCCCAAAGGTAAGAAAAATCTTCTATAGTAATCCCTCTTCTGCGTAGCTATAATATCCGTAATCAGAGTAGATGAGGTGGTCTAATAACTTAATTCCGATCGTTTGGCACGCTTTATTTAAGGATTCTGTGAGTTGGTCATCCGCAGAAGATGGTAGTAGAGATCCGCTGGGATGGTTGTGTACAAGTATGATGCCGGTCGCATTATGGTACAGAGCCTTTTTGAGGATAACCCTTATATCCGCCACCGATTCAGTCATTCCTCCGGTAGATATTTCCAAAGGTGGAATCGTAAGTTTTTGACTGATGTTAAAGCATAATAGCCAAACACTTTCCGTAGCTAAACCAAAGAGGTATCGTTTCATATAGTTATAGACCTTTTGGCTGTCGTTCAATATCTCTTCCTTTGCTCTGTAAAACTCTTTGTCTTTTTCCAGACGCACTCCAAGCTCTAATGCTGCCAATATCTTTGCTAATTTTGCAGGACCTATTCCTCTTATCTTACTGTCCGATACACGTTCGGCGTGGGTTTTATACATGGAATAGAGGTTGTTGTCATGACTCTTCAAGATATTTCGAGCCATCTCTATTACATTTTGCTCTTTTGTCCCCGTATTAAGGATGAGCGCAAGAAGCTCCGTTGTGTCCAGATTTTTTACTCCATATCTGAGGAGTTTTTCTCTTGGACGCTCCTCTTCCAACATCTCTTTTACTTTCAGATGAAGGTTGGTTTTCTCCTGATTAAACATAAGGAATACGCTAAGTGGTAAAAAGAAAATGACATCTGCCTTCGTATTTTGTGTAAAGGCAGATGTCATTTATACTATTGGAGCACTTTTATTCTTTAGCTCTACTTACATACGAGCCGTCACGAGTGTCTATCACAATCTTTTCTCCTTCTGTTATGAATAGAGGAACACGAACCGTAGCACCTGTTTCTACCGTTGCAGGCTTCAGAGCATTTGTTGCGGTATCTCCTTTAACACCGGGTTCTGTGTATGTTATTTCAAGGATAACATGGGGTGGAAGTTCACAGGTTAGTATTGTCTCATTACCTGCATGTACCATAGCTTCTACCATATCTCCTTCTTTCAGAAACTCCACACCGGAAATGGTCTCTCCCGGAATTTGAATCTGCTCAAATGTTTCAGGGTGCATGAAGTTGTATCCCATATCATCCTTATAAAGGTATTGGTATGGTCTGCGTTCGATACGCACTTCTTCCACTTTTACACCTGAGTTCCACGTCTTTTCCAATACTCTTCCGTTGGAAAGGTTTTTGAGCTTTGTACGTACAAAAGCAGGACCCTTGCCCGGTTTAACATGGAGAAATTCTACGATCGTAAAGTACACGCCATCAATGTCAAGGCACATACCATTGCGAAAATCTGCTGTTGTTGCCATTCTTCTAAAGTATTTAATGTTATTATTCTATTTCTATTCCTCAATGATGAGATCAAAGTCAGAGAGAATAATTCTCTCCACGTTGTCCACAATCTCCTTTGCCACAAGTTTTACCTTTTGTCCTTTGACCGGATGGAATTGTACTGTTTGCAGAACCGGATTGTTCTTGATATTGGAAAACTCTCCTTCCAACACTTTTGTGTCATCTATGTACAGAACATAAGAGTGGATATGTCCTCTTCCATCCCTTTGTTGATTTGGTAACAGTCTGAAACCCGAGATTTTATAAGGAGTATCAAGAAGAAGCTCCAAGCTCCTTTCTCCCTTTGGAAAGTGAAGTAGAGAATAGGGCTTGCCGTCGAGGAGTTTTTCTTTTGCCTCTTTCTCTTGTGGCGAAAGTAGTGTTATCCTGCTTGCAGAAAGGTAGAATGTCCGCTCTGCCATATCTCCGCTTGTATGGAAGTCGGAGTCATAGGCAATAGCTTTCACCACACCGTGATCTTGCAATCTGAATGGTTTACTGTACTTAATCCCATTCGAAACGGAGGGAGCGGAGCCGTCCGTTGTATAGTATATCTCCAATCCGGGAGAAGACAAAGAGATAGACACTTCATCATTAAGATCTCTGCGTATAACCGGAATATCCGAAACTATCGCCGGAGCCATATAGGCTTCCACCTTATTGATACAGATAGGACCTCGACTCTCTTCAAACAGAATCTTCAAGCCGTCTGTCTTTATGGAATTGAATCTTAACAGTCTTTTGTAGCCTATTGTAGTGGTCTCTTCTGCAAACGAAACAGGCAGCCAGTTCTCTCCATCTTTATAGAAGACCGAGAACTTACGTACTCTTTGTCCTAATGGGATGTACTCTTGAAGCATAAGTCGGTTAATGGCTTGCTTTGTTGGAAGGAAAAAGACTAGCTCTCCGGAAGAAACGCCATCCGCCGTTGCCCAATAGCTGTCATAGTTATCGTCTAGAACATTAGATGCAGACCATTGCTCTCCTCTTACGTTGCTTGCTTTCGCAGAAGCCTTGCCGAGAAGAAGAGGAGAGGCAAATTCACGGTCGAGTAGAGCTTTCCACTCCATGATGCTTGTACTATCCTTAGGATGAATAGTGCCATTCAGATCAACCGGGAAGTTAAGAAGCAGAGTGGCATTACGCCCGACACTGCCATAATATATATCCATCAGTTTGGCAGGAGACTTCACTTGATGATCCTCTCTTTGGTGATAGAACCATCCCGGACGGATAGAAACATCACACTCTCCGGGAAGCCAATCCTCACCATGTTCCTGTCCGACCATATTTTTACGTCCACCTTCTTCTCCAATGGTCATGGGGCTCCAGTTGGTTGTCCCTGCATAACCTATCTCGTTTCCTATCCAGCGAATATCCGGAACAGTCCCTCCGAATATCATTGCTGTAGGATGAAGCTCGCGGATGATCTTCTTGGCATCTTCGTAGCGGTAGTATGTCTTAGGGTCTATATTCCTGTGCGTATCTGCTCCTCCATACCAACCATCCCCTCCATTGGCTCCATCGAACCAGTACTCGAAGATCGGACCATATCCTGTCAGGAGCTCTCTCATTTGCTCATGGAATATATCCACGTACTCCGACATTCCATAGTGTTTGCTGTTTCGATCCCAAGGAGAGAGGTAGATGCCGAACTTTAGGTCGTATTTCCTGCACGCCTCGGAGAGATCTTTGACCAAGTCTCCTTTCCCATCTTTCCATGGGCTGCTCTTCACACTGTAATCCGTAGTCTTTGTAGGCCAGAGGCAGAAGCCGTCATGGTGTTTTGCCGTCAGCAGTATACCCTTAAAACCGGATGCTTTTATGATTCTTGCCCACTGATCACAGTCGAGACGCTTCGGATTGAACGTCGATGCCGGAGTGTTGCCATAGCCCCACTCCAGATCGTTGAACGTATTGAGTCCGAAGTGGACAAAGGCATAGGTCTCCAGTTTTTGCCACTCCACCTGTTCGGGTGTTGGTATAGGGAATATTGGAGCCGGGGCTTTAACTTTGGCTTGCGGCTGTAAGAGAGAGCATCCTCCTATGATAGAGGAGAGAGCAATAGCAGCCAGAGAGCCCCATAAAGCCTTCATCGGATGCGAACTATTCTTCTTTTTTATGTCGGATATTTTCATCTTCCTACTTTTCTGTTTGGGCAAACTCCATTAGGTAAGCCTTTATGAAGTCATCTATATCTCCATCCATGACACCACCCACATCCGATGTTTGGTATCCTGTTCTGTGATCCTTCACGCGGCGATCGTCGAATACATAGCTGCGTATCTGCGAACCCCACTCTATTTTCAGCTTAGAGTCTTCTATCTCATTCTGTGCACGACGACGGCGTGCAAGTTCAAGATCGTAGAGCTGACTCTTCAAGAGGCGGATGGCATTCTCTCTATTACCGAGCTGCGAACGGCTTTCGGTATTTTCGATGGCAATCTCCATCGTTTCTCCCGTATCGGGATCTTTGTAGGTATAATGCAGGCGAACGCCGGTTTCTACCTTATTAACATTCTGTCCTCCTGCACCTCCGCTTCGGAACGTATCCCACGTAATGTCGGAAGGATTGATGTTGATCTCTATACTGTCGTCCACCAACGGAACCACAAATACAGAGGCAAAAGAGGTCATCCGCTTCCCTTGAGCATTATAGGGAGATACGCGCACAAGGCGGTGTACACCGTTTTCGCTTTTGAGATAGCCGTATGCCATTTCGCCTTCTACCTGCAACGTACAGGTTTTTATGCCGGCTTCATCTCCGTCTTGCCAGTTGGTAATGGTAACGCTGTAACCTTTATCCTCACACCATCTCTGGTACATTCTGGCAAGCATGGAAGCCCAATCTTGTCCTTCCGTACCGCCTGCTCCGGAGTTTATCTTCAGTACTGCTCCAAGATGATCCTCCTCTTTTCGCAGCATGTTCTTCAGTTCCAGATCTTCTGTCAGCTTCAGAGCATTGGCGTATGCTTCGTCCACCTCCTCTTCGGAGATGATTCCCTCTTTCAAGTACTCTAAAGAGAGCGCGAGCTCTTCGGTTGCAGTGTCTACCGCATCGAATCCGTTGAGCCAGCCTTTCAGCTCTTTTACTCGTTTCATGACGCTTTCGGCACGTTTTGCATCCTGCCAAAAGACAGGGTCTTGCGTGCGAAGCTCCTCTTCTTCTAATTCGATACGCTTCGTATCGACGTCAAAGATACCCCCTCAGCGCATCTCGGCGCTCCAACAAGTTGCTTAGTTGGTCTGTTGTTATCATGTTTATGATAGGTGTTAATACTTAAATTTTCAATTATTTGAACAGCAAAAATAGTAAAAACTTGCCAATACGGGGGAGTTTTAGTGTATATGTTCCAAGATATGAACGTCATGTTCAGGACAATCCGATATTCTGGGAGACTCCATGTCTTGAGGAACGTCTCCTCTTCCCACTCTCACTCCGCCTCTATACTTGGCTCCCGGAATCAACAGACCATGATAGAGCACCTGCCTCACCCGGCTTCTCTGATCGGCGGTAAACCCAAGGTTTCGACAGTAGAAGTAGTCCATTATGTTGAAAGAGGTAAATATACCCTGAAAATCACACTTATCCCGTTCAAACAGACGCTTGATATGGTCCGGATTATTTTTATCAAAAGAGGGAGACGAGACATATTCCTGTACCTTCTTTACGTAGTGTTCTCTGTCGTACTGTTGGGTATCCGGGCAGTAATCACTGTCTGTGCAGGGAGGAGGTGGCGGGCTACTTTCTTTATCTTTTTCCGTGAAGGCATGATACAGACCTACATAGTGTCCGAGTTCGTGTGCAAGAGTGTTGCCCACATAGGTGGCTATGTGGTTGGAGTTGTATTTAAGAAAATCGCTGTTGATCACGACACTGCTGGCATAAATCCAGTTTTTGCTTGCTATGTAGTTCGTATTGACCTGCGGAAGACCCTTTACGGGATGAGATTCGGGCATATATGGAAGAGTTGCCACTCCCAATGTTACCGTATTGCTGTTCTTTTTTCTTGTGAATTTGAAGATGAATACATTGATGTACGCATTGAAATCCCAGCACATGTCTATCACATTCTGCGTTTTTGTGCCGACAATCTCATCGAATGGTGTCTCCGCTTTGTGCCACACATGTCTCTTGATACCCTTTTCCGGAAGAGGTTTTCCATCAGAATCCACAGATGCCAAAACAAACTCGACATTGTTATCAACGGTGTTTCCTCCCAGAGCTCCCCGATATCTTTCATTGACATGTTTGAGGTACTCTTCAAGTTTTTCTGTTTTTACGGCTGCAACCTCCGGAACATCTTTGTGCGTAAGGAGGTGGAAGATAACCGGAATTTTGTATCGTGCACTCGCTTTGTCAAGAGGCAGTCCGGACTGCTTTATCTGCAGGTTATCGGAATATATCCCTGAAGAGACCTTTATTGTTCCTTGGCGCTCTAATGAGGAGTCGAAGGAGTTTACGGATACCGTCAGCACGGTGTTGCCCTGTCCGCTTAGAGGATATAGCTTGATCCAATGAGGTGGCTCTTCTATTTTCCAAGCTCCTTGACTTTTTATGGTTACTCTTTTGGTGTTGCTGTTGAAGTCGAAGTCGATACTTTTTTCGGAGAACGACAAAACTTTATCATTTATTTCGTTTCTGTTTTTCGATCGACACCCTCCAAGCAGAAATATGGATGTCAGGAATAGGAGAGGGAAAAGATATTTTCTCATTATTGCTATGCTTTTGGGTTAGATTTTACAGCGGCAAAGAACGCAAAAAAAAGCCATAGTACAATCTTTGCGATCTGTACGGCAGAAAATATGTTCCGATTTCAGCCTTTTTCCTATTGGAGAGATGACCATTCGCAGGGAGCTTTTATATAAAAACGGATGGGTGCGAGATCATCCTCCGAAAACTCTTGGGAGAGCATTTTAGAGAATCGAGAAAGTTTTCCTTTATTTATATCGTTGGTTGTGAGAGGTATAGTGAAAATCGCGAATTTGGAAAAAATTTTTTCTCAGTCCGTTTGATGAGGCTTTTTCGCGTTAATAAGCATAAAATTTAACGCCTGTCTCTGTAAACGTTTACTAATAAGGAAATCTGCCTTTTCAAGGGCTTTTTAGGGTGAAAATACGTAGTTTGCTGATTATTAGCGTTTTGATGTTTTTGGCTAAACACGTTAATCGAATCCGGTAAACGTGTTTAATGAAATCGGTAAACGTGTTCACTGAAAAATTAAACACGTTAAGCCGAAAGAATATGCTCGTTTACTGTTTTTGCTTAACAGGTATCGGAATTTTTGTTAATAAAATGGCTATGATTTAACAATTCGGTCGTGCTCTGAAAATGACCCCTCCGAGCAAAATAGAGAGCGAGAAAAAAGCGGGCATTTTTCGGGATGGAATATATAAAAATGAGGGACGGGATGACTCGCTTGAATGGGGTAGAATAAAAAGAGATCCGGCACACTCGAACCTCCGAAAAGGAGAGTAGAGTGTGCCGGATCGGTATCATCGGTCGGGCATATAAGCCCGGATATTTACTTGGCGTAGCTTACGGCTCTGGTTTCGCGGATTACCGTAATCTTTACTTGTCCCGGATAGGTAAGCTCGTCCTGAATCCGTTTTGCGATGTCTGCGCTCAACATGTCTGTGTCGGCATCTGTAACCTTATCGGATCCAACGATCACACGAAGCTCTCTACCTGCTTGGATGGCATACGTTTTCACTACTCCCGGATAAGATAGAGCCAGCTCTTCGAGATCTTTGAGACGCTTGATGTACGCTTCGGCTATCTCTCTGCGTGCTCCCGGACGTGCTCCGGATATGGCGTCGCACACTTGTACGATAGGGGAGAGCAGGGATGTCATCTCTATCTCATCGTGGTGAGCCCCCACGGCATTGCAGATGTCCGATTTCTCTTTGTACTTCTCGCAGAGCTGCATACCGAGTAGAGCGTGTGGAAGTTCCGGTTCGTCATCGGGCACTTTGCCTATATCGTGTAGCAGACCTGCACGTTTTGCTTTCTTCGGATTCAGTCCCAGCTCGGCAGCCATAATGGCACAGAGGTTGGCTGTTTCGCGAGAGTGTTGCAGAAGATTCTGCCCATAAGAGGAGCGGTACTTCATTTTTCCCACAAGACGGATAAGTTCGGGGTGGAGACCATGTACACCCAAGTCTATCACCGTGCGCTTACCGGTGTCTACGATCTCGTCTTCTATCTGCTTGCGAACCTTGGCTACCACCTCTTCGATACGTGCAGGGTGGATGCGGCCATCCTGAACCAGCTGGTGAAGTACAAGGCGAGCGATTTCACGGCGAACGGGGTCGAAGCAGCTGAGGACTATCGCTTCCGGTGTGTCGTCGACGATGATTTCGACTCCGGTTGCTGCCTCCAATGCTCTGATGTTTCTACCTTCACGTCCTATTATTCTACCTTTAATCTCATCCGATTCTATGTGAAAGACGGTGATGGAATTTTCGATAGCCGTTTCTGTTGCAAGGCGTTGGATGGATTTTATTACCACTTTCTTCGCTTCCATGTTGGCGGTAAGCTTAGCCTCTTCCATGATATCGTTGATTGTCGCAGAGGCTTGAGTGCGTGCTTCGGCTATTTGAGACTCTACCAGTTTTTCCCTTGCCTGCTCTGTGGTAAGACCGGCAATGTGTTGGAGTTCCAGTAGCTGTTGTTCTTTGATTTGGGCAAGCTCGTCCTCCCTAGCAGTAAGCTCTTCCATACGTGATTCCAGATCTCTTCTCAACTGTTCGTTGGATTCGATCTTTCTGTTTAGCTCTTGTTGTCTCTCAGAGAGCTGTTCGTCT
The DNA here is from genome assembly GCF_000768755.1 of Porphyromonas sp. COT-108 OH1349. Lineage (NCBI taxonomy): Bacteria > Pseudomonadati > Bacteroidota > Bacteroidia > Bacteroidales > Porphyromonadaceae > Porphyromonas > Porphyromonas sp. COT-108 OH1349. The sequence goes on from NZ_JRAH01000003.1 coordinate 210,925, forward strand.
CTGTTCTTGAGCTTGCTCTCTATGCTTTGGATCTTGGATTGTCTCTGTGCCACTTCGCGTTCGAGAGCGGCTTTTTGCTTTATGAACTGCTCTTTTACCTCCAGCAGTTTGTTTTTCTTTATGACTTCAGCCTCTTCTTTGGCTTTTTGCAGAAAGTGCTGGCTGCGTGTACGAGCTGCATCGGAAAGGAACTTCCAAAGCAATACTCCTCCGATGACGAGGATGGCAACACAGATAAGTACAGGAATAACAATATTGTTCATTCTACTCAAATATAAGGGTGTAACACTGTCTCCCTCTGTGGGAAGACCTTTGTAAGTAAATGAACAGGATGAATAAAACAGTGATAAATAGTTGTGCCCCTTTTCCCAATAAATTCAGGCGGTAGTATGGCGGTCTTCAAAACTCTCTAAGGAGTGGCGACGAAGCCTGTCAATGATGCTCTCTATCCGTGTTGCCAATGCTGTCTGACTATCTTTCTCGGCTTTGTTCTCCTCTACCAACGTGGCAAAGTGAAGGGCGACAAACAGAAGAAGCTTGGTGTCTGAGATGGTCGGGAACTTCCTTTTGTAGGCATTGATAAAGTGATTGACTTCTGTCTCAGCCTTGCGAAAGAATATTTCTTCCTCTCTCTGAATGTTGAGCGAGATCCGTTCTCCCATTAAAGTGAGATGGATGGTAAACTTGTTTGCAGGTTTATCCACACTGTTTTCACTCTGTTTAGGGACAGACATAGGGAGGCTCAAGGGTTGTTATTATTTATTGTTTTTATGCATTCTGCCACTTTGCCGGACAACTCTCGAAGGTGATCCCTGTAATCCACAAGGTGTGCCACGGATGTGGGACTCTCTTCCAGGTAAGACTCGGCAATGCTGAGTTTTCGCTTGAGATCCTCTGTCTCTTCATCCTGTTTCCGGCACTTTAAGGAGAGAGCTTTATTCTCTATTTGCAACTGACGCATCCGGACAGACAAATCACTATTTTGTCTCAATAGCTGTCCTATCCTCTCCTCAAGTTCTTCAAGCAGTATGTTGTAGTCTTTCAGTACCATTACACGAAAACTCAAACAAAATTAGCAATTTAACCTTGAAGCACCAACTTTTCTCCTATTTTTCTATATCTTTGCTCCGTACAAAGTATTTAGGTATGAATCCGACAGTTCTGAAAAAAATAATGATAGCTGCCTCTGTTCTCGGATTGATGCTGTTGCTGGCAGCCGTTGTATGTTATTTCATTATGGAAGGATGGCGTCAGCTGTTCTTTTCTTTTGCCGGAGCGATTCTGGCGTTGAATATGTTTTTCATCTTTTTCATGGCAAGAACCAACTATCGGAAGCTTGCTCGAAAAGGAGATCGAACGTGATTCTATTTTCAAGACAATATATAAACACAAAGATTTAGATGATTAAGAAAAGTGCATTACAAGTGGCTCGTGCATCTTATATGCCAAAGATGCCTAAGGCACTTAGAGGACAGGTGATTGCCGTGGAGGGCAATGCCACTCAATCGGTAGCGGATCAGGATGCTATCAAAAACTTATTCCCCAACACTTACGGACTTCCTCTTATAGAGTTTCAACCGGCTAAGGAGACGAGAGAATATGCTCCCATCCACACCGGAGTGATTCTGTCGGGCGGACAAGCACCGGGCGGACACAACGTTATAGCCGGTCTCTTTGACGGACTTAAGGCTCTGCATCCGGACAGCAAGCTGTACGGTTTCCTGATGGGACCAAGCGGACTTGTGGAGCACAAGTACATGGAACTCACGGCAGATATCATAGAAGAGTATCGCAATACGGGCGGCTTCGACATTATCGGTTCCGGACGTACCAAGTTGGAGACTAAGGAGCAGTTCGATAAAGGTTTGGAAGTTCTCCAAGAGCTGAATATCGGAGCTTTGGTCATCATCGGAGGAGACGACTCCAATACCAACGCTTGTGTTCTGGCAGAATATTATGCCAAGATAGGAGCCGGTGTACAAGTGATAGGCTGCCCGAAAACGATAGACGGAGACCTTAAGAACGAGCAGATAGAGACTTCCTTCGGGTTCGATACTGCCTGCAAGGTGTACTCCGAAGTGATCGGCAACATCCAGAGAGACTGCAACTCTGCAAGGAAATACTGGCACTTTATCAAGCTGATGGGGCGTTCGGCATCTCACATCACTTTGGAGTGTGCTCTTCAGACGCAGCCCAACTATGTGATTATCTCGGAAGAGGTCGAGGCTAACAACCTTTCGCTCGATGACGTGATCACTCGCATCGCACAGATTGTGGCAGATAGAGCTGCGGCAGGGAACAACTTCGGTACGGTGCTTATCCCTGAAGGGCTTATCGAGTTCGTACCGGCAATGAAAGCACTTATAGCGGAGCTGAACGACTTCCTTGCCGAGAATGCCGTGGAGTATGCACGTATCAAACGTTCGGAGCAACGCAACTATATCATTTCCAAACTCTCTGCAAAGAACGCAGCTGTGTTTGCTTCCCTCCCTCATGATGTGGCACGACAGCTTACGCTCGACAGAGATCCGCACGGCAACGTACAGGTGTCTCTCATCGAAACCGAAAAGCTCGTTGCGGAGATGGTAGGCGCGAAGCTCAAGCAGTGGAAAGAGGACGGGCTTTATGTCGGAAAGTATCTTGCCCAGACGCACTTCTTCGGTTACGAAGGAAGATGTGCCGCTCCGTCCAACTTCGATGCCGATTACTGTTACAGCCTCGGCTACAATGCCGCCTGCCTTATAGGTGAAGGCAAGACCGGATACATGAGTTCGATCTCCAACACCACCGCCCCCGCATCCGAATGGAAGGCAGGAGGAGTGCCCATCACAATGATGATGAACATGGAGCGACGTCATGGCGAGATGAAGCCCGTTATACAGAAAGCTCTCGTGAAGCTCGACGGTGCGCCGTTCAAGACAATGGCTGCGGAGCGTGAGATATGGGCGAAGGAGACACTCTATATCTATCCCGGACCCATCCAGTATTTCGGTCCGACAGAAGTGTGCGACCAGCCTACGAAAACGCTTCAGCTGGAACAACAAAAATAATGCCCACCATCTGAGACCTTTGCATTTCGCTTAAACGTGTTGAGTGGAAGTGCAGAGATTTATACTATAAATATTAAACCAGAGCGGAGGTCGTGCGATGAATAGCCATCGGCGACCTCCTTTATTTATATATCCCTTTCCCATATTGTTCCCGAGAGATCTCTCCGGAGGGAAATCCCCTTGCGGAGGGAGAAATATTTTCATCCGAACGAAAAAATATCTGCTTGCGGAAGGAAAAATATTTCTGCATACACGAAAAAATATTTCTGCATATACGAAAAAATATTTCTGCATATACGAAAATTTATTTTTGCATATACGAAAAAATATTTCTGCATATACAGAAATTTATTTACGTGCGCACAGAAAAAAAGTTTCGTGGCATGGAGAAAAATTTCTATGGGCATGGAGAAAAATTTCTATGGGCATGGAGAAAAATTTCTATGAGCATGGAGAAAAATTTCTATGGGCATGGAGAAAAATTTCTATGAGCATGGAGAAAAATTTCTATGGGCATGGAGAAAAATTTCTATGGGCATGGAGAAAAATTTCTATGGGCATGGAGAAAAATTTCTATGGGCATGGANATTTCTATGGGCATGGAAAAAAATTTCTATGGGCATGGAAAAAAATTTCTATGGGCATGGAAAAAAATTTCTATGGGCATGAAAAAAAATTTCTATGGGCATGGAATTTTTACCCCCTGCCGAAGGCGTTTTTTCTGCATAAGTTTCCGCCAAAAGTTTCTACTCTTTTTGCGGAGACCTTCGAGGGCTCTTGATTCGCTTTGTTTGCAAAACATTGTGCCGGTTCGCTGCCCGGTTTCAGGCTGTCCGATGCCGGACTTGCTCTATTTTGTCGCCACAACCGTCCTCCTTTCTGAAATCTATTGTGTAATTTTGTGCCCGAACCGAATCGTACAAATGCCCGCCGGAACAGGCAAAACAACTCAAGACTCCAATGCTGAAAGAACGTAAAGACATAGCTCCCGCCTCGTTTGGCCCCGAACAGCTCAAAGGACACATGGCAATACTGGGGGCAAACATCATTTTCGGTGTCAATACGGCTGTAACAAAGATGATTCTCCATCCCGGAGCTTTGGACCCGCTCAGTATATCGTTCCTGCGGTTCGGCGGAGCCATGCTGTCGTTTTGGATCCTCTCTCTGTTCCTCCCGAAAGAAAGGGTCGCCCGGAGAGACTACATTTATATCGCGTTGGCATCTCTGTTCGGTGTACTGGGCAACCAGATCGCCTTCCTCGTCGGGCTGCAGCAGACCTCTCCCACGAATGCCGCGATGATCGTCTCTTTGGGCCCTGTCGTGGTACTGATCCTCGCCACGGTCGTGCAGAAAGAACCGCTTACTTTCAGGAAAGGGTTCGGCGTCCTGCTGGGAGCACTGGGGGCTATCCGGCTGGCTCTCACGGGCGGTACGGTGGATTTTTCGTTCGGAGGCGACTCTTTCGGCATACTCCTCCTGTTCGTCGGATCGCTCTTCTATGCCTTCTATCTCACTCTGTTCAAGCGGATCATCATGACCTACACACCCGTTACGCTGATGAAGTGGATGTTTCTTTTCGCCACGGTCGCTTCCGTACCCTTTTCGGGCGTGAGTCTGCTCCGCAGCGACCTCTTCGGACAGACCGCCTCCTACTACGGCATGCTTGCCTATCTCGTCTTCGGTGCCACGTTTGTGGCTTATCTGCTCATCCCCATAGCACAGCGGAAGATCCGCCCCACGGTCGTGAGCATGTACGGCTACATTCAGCCGATACTCACCATCGGCATCGCCATCTTACTCGGCTTGGACAGCTGGCAGTGGAGCAAGCTCCCCTCCATGGCTATGATCTTTCTGGGAGTCTATCTCGTAACGACAAGTAAAAAACGTATCGCCTGACAGACGGGAAAGAGTCCGCTCCGAGACCGCTCTCCTTCCCCTCTTTTATAGGAATATTCAACAATAAAACGTATCTTTGATAAAGGCAAAGTACCAACTAAATGGAAGAAATTATGAAGAATCTTAATAACAACAGCAAAAAGAACTCCCTGTCGGCAAGTTTCGTTTTTGAAACAAGTTGGGAAGTGTGTTACAAAGTCGGAGGCATACATACGGTCCTCTCCACACGTGCCCGTACAATGGTGGAAGAGCACGGAGCCGATAATATATTATTTGTAGGACCTCTGTTCGGAGACGGAGATCTTGCCAAGCGCGAATTTGTTCCTTTTTCTTCCAAAAGAGGTAAGCACGGCAAATGGTTTTCTTGGGCGGAAGAAGCATCCGAAAGGCTGAATCTCCCCATACGGGTCGGGCAGTGGAATGTTCCGGGACAGCCGTTCGTCGCTTTGGTGGATCACTCCGCGCTGTTCGAGCAGAAAGGAATCCTTTACTACGAAGCGTGGGAGAAATACGGCATAGACGGCAATGTCGGCTACGGTGATTATGACGAGAGCTGTCTCTTCTCCACCGCTGCGGCGATGGTGATGAAAGATGCGTACGACCATCTTTTGTCTCAAGAGCAGAAAGCAAACGCCCTGGCGATCTTCAACGAATGGATGACCGGCTTCGGGCTGCTGTATCTCAAGACACATGCTCCCGAAATCAGACGGATATTCATTACTCATGCCACCTCAACGGGACGTTCCATCTGCAGCAATGGCAAACCTTTGTACAGCGAACTGCCTGCATACAATGGCGATCAGATGGCTTGGGAACTCAACATACAGGGTAAACACAATATCGAAAAGGCAGCAGCACACCATGCCGATGGCTTTGGAACGGTGAGCGAAGTAACGGATAAAGAGTGCGCCCAACTGCTTCAGAAAAAGGCGGATGTGGTACTGCCCAACGGCTTTGAACCGGACTTTGTCCCTGCAACTTCCGCATCGAGAAGTCGCCTTAGAAAGCGTGCCAGAACGCGCTTGATAGAGATAGCATCCAAACTTTATGGCGAAGAAATTCCGGAAGATACCTTTATAGCCATCACCTCAGGGCGAGGAGAGTTTCGCAACAAGGGGCTGGATATGTTTCTGGACGTGATGGGACGGCTTAGCGAACAGCTGCCGGAGGGTGCATCGGTACTTGCAGTGATCCTTGTTCCCGGCTGGATAGAAAGTCCGAGAGCCGATTTGGAATATGCCCTTACCGAGAAAAAGACGCACACCGCCCCCATGCAGCACAGATACATAACACACTGGTTGCACAACCTGCATACGGATCCTATCGTGAACAAAATAGAGGAGATGAACGGCTACTGGGATAGAAAGGTCAAAGTACTCTATATCCCGTCCTATCTGAACGGACACGACGGTATTCTTAATCTCTCTTACTACGACACCTTGGTCGGAGCCGATCTTTCTCTCTTTCCCTCTTACTACGAACCTTGGGGCTATACACCGCTCGAGAGCCTTGCGTTCGGTGTTCCTTCCATAACCACAGATCTTGCCGGTTTCGGCTCTTGGGTCAATACTCTGTCGGAGGATCAGCCCAAGCTCGATACGGGAGGATGCTTTGTGGCACACAGGGAAGATTATAACTATAATGCCTCTGTGGATCAGATCGTAAGCGCAACGCTCTCTTATCTGAACTGCTTCTACGACAAGAAGACACAGAAGATAGCCAAGTCTGCTCGTACTATTGCCTCTCATGCCGAGTGGAGTAAGTTTTACAAGCACTACTTGGAGCTTTACAGCCGTGTACTAAGCAACGAATGATACAGCCTTATCGAGGCGAAGCGATTTTGTTTTTATTACTTCATGCTCCTGCTTCTATGCTTCATAGGAGTGGGAGCATCTCTGAAAAAAGATGCGCATACCCCGCAACCGGATATTCTTAACAACTAAATACAGATCTATTATGAAGTGGTACAATACGTTGATGGTGAGTCTGCTCTTATCGGCTTTTGGCTTCACTGCCTGCGGAAAAAAATCCTCTGCAACAGAAGAAAAAGCGCAGACAGACTGCGAAAAAGCCGGATATAAAGGTAAAGTGAAAGAGGTGCGAATGTCGAGATATTTCGCCCCGACAGAGGATGAAGAGGATTGGTACACCACTCTCGGTCCTGTGGTTACGATCTTCAACGAAGATGGCAGCCTTAAAGAGGAGAAGTCTTATAGCAATCTTGATGTCGTGATGTACGGCGATTCCCTTGAATATAAAGACGGTAAGCTGGTTCGGAAGGTCTCTCTTTCCGAGTCTTTAGACCCCGAAGAGACACTCTATGCCTATGATAATGCCGGCAACCTGATAGAGAAAAAGACCATAACAAGGGAGATGCCCGAAGAGGAAGGACGGGTTACGGAGCATATCCTCTACTCTTATGACGGAGAAAATCGTCTCATAAAGAAGAGCTCCATCGTATATGAGGGTTACGAAGATCCTTATGCCACCGAGATAAGATACACATACGACGCGGCAGGTCGTAAGATAGAGGAGCATATTCGCTATGCTCTATCGGAGAGTAAACCATTTACGGATGTTATAACATGGAAGTATGATGCAAAGGGGCAACTCTCGGAGAGGTTTTACAAAACCGAAAGATCGGAAGAGTTTGGAAACACTCTCGATCGCTATGAGTATGATGAGCATGGCAACATGACAAAGTCCGTCTGCTTCTCAGATGGAAAAGAGCTTTACTCGTACACCTACAGCTATGTCTACAAGAACGGACGCATCATTGAAAAGACGCAGCAAACCTCCGAAGGGAGTAAGATAGTTAGCTCTTATGATGAGAATGGAAATCCCGTTTGGGAGCAGACTTATGGTTTGGATGGAGTGCTCCTCTCAAGGATAGAGTATGTCTGCGATGCAAAGGGAAATATCATAAAGAGCTCCCTCTTCTCGTTGGATGATCGTGGCGTCCTTTGTGAGACAACGAGAGAAGAGTGGATTATTTCTTATTATGAATAGGTTCGTTAAATCTGTTTGACCTTTTTATATTTTATCGCAAACAGATTCAGAGTTCGTAATCGGGGCTTGGTTGGTAAAAATCAAGCCCCGATTTGTTTGGAGCAAAGTTTGGTTTCCATAAAACGAACCTTGATTTTCAAAGTTGAACGGATTCAGCCTATTTTCCGATGCCGTTAAGAAGAGCTTTCAAACAGCTTCAAAACAACTCTTTTGAAGCTTCAACACGAAAGAGAGCCCCGACCTTCATGTACAAGATCTGGGTTCTCTTTTATTTTTATATGCTAAGATCTGTATGATCAGAGACCTAAGCGATCCGATATTTCCAGCATTCTCTGTATCGGTTTTGCTGCTCGCTCTATGACATCGGCAGGGAGAGTTACTTCGGGACACTCGAACTTCAAAGTGTTGTAGAGCTTGTTGAGAGTGTTCAAGCGCATATAGTTGCACTCGTTGCAGGCAGAAAGATTTTCGTCCGACGGCACGGTGATGAACTCTTTACCCGGAGCCTCTTTCTTCATTTGGTGTAAGATGCCGCTCTCGGTAACTATTATGAATGCCTTTTTATCGCTTCGAGAGACAAACTTCAGCAGTGCTGCCGTTGAGCCGATGACATCTGCAAGATCCAGAATATCTTTTTTGCACTCCGGGTGTGCCAGTACGGGTGCATCAGGATAGCTCTCTTTCAGTCTCTTCAGTTCCGTTACGGAAAATCTCTCATGGACGTGGCAACCTCCGTCCCATAGCAGCATCTCTCTTCCGGTAATGCTGTTGATGTATCTGCCAAGGTTGTAGTCGGGTCCGAAGATCAGCTTTGCATCCTTTGGAAAACTCTCCACGATCTGGCGTGCATTGCCCGAAGTAACCACGACATCCGTAAGCGTCTTTATCGCGGCACTTGTATTGACGTAAGAGAGGACGATATGGTCCGGGTGTCTCTTGACGAATGCCTCGAACTCGTTTGCCGGACAGCTTTCAGCCAAAGAGCAGTCTGCATTGAGATCCGGCAGGAGTATCTTCTTGTTCGGACAGAGGATTTTGTTGGTTTCAGCCATGAAGTGGACACCGCACATCACTATGATGTCCGCATCCGTACCGGCTGCCACTCTTGCCAAACCGAGGCTGTCTCCCACATAGTTCGCAATGTCCTGAATCTCTCCCTCTGTATAGTAGTGCGCCAGAATGATGGCATTCTTCTGTCTGCACAGCTCTCGGATTTCGCTTTTAACATCTATATCGCCGGGGACAGGCTCATCGACAAAGCCTTTGTAGCTCCACTCTTGTTTCATTTTTACCGATTAAAAGTTCATACTGATGTCCAAAGCACGTACACTGTGCGTGAGGGATCCTACACTTATATAGTCCACGCCGGTCTCGGCAACGGCTGCAATGGTTCCTTCGTTGATATTGCCGGATGCTTCTGTCTTGGCTCTGCCATTGATTATAGCCACTGCCTCTTTCATGGAAGCGGTATCCATGTTGTCCAACATAATCACATCCGCTCCGGCTTCGACGGCTTCCAGCACCTGTTCCAACGTGGATGTTTCGACCTCTATGCGTATCGAAATGGGCGTAACTTTGCGTACCTGCTGCACGGCAGGAGTGATACCGCCTGCAGCCTTGATATGGTTATCTTTCAGCATTGCCATGTCATAAAGCCCCATCCGATGGTTTGTTCCTCCACCGTGTCTTACTGCCATCTTATCCGTTAAACGGTGTCCGGGAACGGTCTTTCTCGTATCCAGCAGTTTGGCGTTGGTGTGTCCGATCAGCTTGACCAACCTGTTTGTGGCTGTGGCGATACCCGACATTCGTTGAAGAAAGTTGAGCATAATGCGTTCGCTTTTTAGCAAGTGATCGTACCTTGCGCGTATTTTGAGTATATCCTCTCCTTTCTTAACCTCGTCTCCATCCTCTACAAGAGGAGTAAACTCTGCTTCTCCAAGATATGCGATGATACGTTCGGCAATTTTCAGACCTGAGATTATTCCGTCCGCTTTTGCCGTAAGAGTTGCTACCTTGTACTCTTCTTGCGCCATGATTGCTTCCGTTGCGATGTCTCCGGAAAAGAGGTCCTCCTCAAATGCGAGAGAGATAAGCTGTTCCAAGTGTTCGTCTTGAATAGAGTTGAAGATCTGCATGATTATACTGATTGATGTGTGATACTGTTTTCTTTGATAATGGTGTGATATGCCTTTTGAGGGGAAAGCGTTTCGGGATAGTCTTGTCTGTAATGTCCGCCACGGCTCTCTTCTCTCAAAAGAGCAGCTTTCGTGATGATGAGTGCTACCTGATGCCGTTTGTACAATAGCCTGCCATGGAATGAGGTGTCCTTGAACGGCTCAAGCTCTTTCAGGCTATCTTCTATCTTTCTGATACCCTCGTTGAGAGCTTCGCCCTTTCTTACAATGCCGACATTCTGCATCATGGTGTTGCCCAAGGCACGCATCATGGACTCTCCTTTGGTTTTAAGTTCAAGCTCCATCTGCATAGAATCGAGCGTGAATGGCTGCTGAAGAGCCGAGGTGTCCGGGGTAGGGAGGGGCTGATTGTGGATATGATCCGCAATGCGTTTACCGAAAACGAGACACTCTATAAGGGAGTTGGAGGCGAGTCTATTGGCTCCCATCACCCCCGTAGCGGCTACCTCTCCCACCGCATACAGCCTGCCGATGGAGGAGAGACCGTTCCGGTCTACCTTTATACCGCCTACCGTGTAGTGCGCAGCGGGAGCAACCGGAATTTCGCTACTTAAATCCAGACCGTTTCTTCGGCAATACTGCGTGATGGTAGGGAATCTTTCCGCAATGTGTACGGGGTCGAGATGTTTCAGCGATAGTGTTACGTAGGGCATCTTACTCTCTTGCATCGTGTAGAAGATCTCTCTTGCCACAACGTCTCTTGGGGCCAACTCCGCAAGCTTATGCCTTGTAAGCATGAACCTGTTGCCGGTATGATCCAGAAGATGAGCACCTTCTCCTCTCACGGCTTCACTTACCAGGAAAGAGGAGTTATTGGGTATATAGAGAGCGGTAGGGTGAAATTGTATAAACTCCAAGTCCATCAACTCCGCTCCTTGTTCGTATGCCAATGCCAGTCCGTCTCCTACACTTGTAGAGGGATTGGTGGTAGGATTATAGATTGCAGCCGCTCCTCCCGTGGCGAGAACCACTGCAGATGCAAAGAGAGGTGCGATGAGGTGGTTAGCTTCATCATAACACCACACGCCCCGACAACCACTATCTCCCAAGATAAGGTCTGTTGCCGTATGATGTTCCAAGATGGAGACCTTGCCCTCTTTGAGTATAAGCTCGGTGATAAATGAGGTAACAAGACGCCCCGTAGCATCTCCGCCTGCGTGCAGGATGCGTTTGTGGTTGTGTCCGCCCTCTAATCCCAAAGCAAGATGTCCATTCTCCAGATCGAATTTCATACCCAACTCTATCAGTTCGGCTATTCTATCTGGAGCTTCTTCCGTGAGCAGACGCACGGCTTCCTCGTTACAAAGGCCTCTTCCGGCCTCTAATGTGTCCAATAGATGAGCGTGCCGGCTATCGTTTATATCGGTTACGGCAGCCATTCCACCCTGAGCCATATATGAGTTGCTATCGATCAAAGATGTCTTGGCAAGCAGTCCTATACTTCCTTTATCAGATAAAAGGTAGGCGGTATATAGCCCTGCCAATCCTCCTCCAACTACAATATAGTCGAATGTGTGCATATCTACGTGGTTATTTTACAGGGAGCAAAAGTATGAATAAAAACTCAAGTTTCCCAGCCCGAAAGTGGAATGAGAGTTTCTTCGACTCTGTTTTATATAAAGATTGTTCTATTCTCTCTCCGTCGACAATCTTTTCAAAAGAATTTATTCGTAAATTGCCGCTCCATTCGGAATAAGGAAAACCAATTATTAAAATATCAATATGAAAAGAATCTATCTGCTCTTGGCTCTGCTTCTCTTCGTTCAAGCCACTCCTCCCGAAGTGAAAGAGCTTAACCCTACATCTGTGGAGATTTTGAACCTAAGCCCGCAAGCTGCCAAGGAGTACAGCCAAAAACGGGAAAAAGCACGTGAGATATCGAGCAAGCTGTCGGATAAAGTAACTTACGAAAGCCTCAGCAAGGCAGAAAAGGAGATCCTTGAGAGCTACGACGAAATGGCTTCAGATAACTACTGGGATATACTGGGAGATGGGTGTTCCTGGTACTGCGGAGGAGGTCCTAAAGCAGTAACCGCGTCCAGTACACTCAAACCGCAAGGGAAAGTAAACTATAAAGCTGAAAACGCACATGACCTCAACTATCTGAACGTATGGGCTGAAGGAGCAAAAGGATATGGAATAGGAGAGTATCTGCTATATACTTTTGGGGCAGAGAGTGCGAGAATAACCGAAATAATTGTAGTAAACGGATATGTCAAAAGCGAGGCTGCGTGGAAGGACAATTCGAGGGTAAGGAAACTCAAAGTCTATATCGACAACAAGCCGTATGCGATACTGAACCTGAAAGATGTACGGGGCAGCCAGACATTCACAGTGCCTCCGATAGGAAAGCTAACCGGTAAAGAGGACGAAGATCTGAGCGCTCAGCCGGACTGGACGATAAAGTTTGAGATCTTGGAAGTATATAAAGGCGATAAGTACGATGACGTTGTAATATCCGAGATTTTCTTTGACGGCATAGATGTTCACTGCCTGGCAAAAGGAACGCCGGTATTGATGTCCGACCGGTCGGAGATGCCTATCGAAGAGCTTAAAGTGGGAGACGATGTGGCTTATTGGGATTCAACCTCCGGACAGATCAAGAGTGCGAAGGTGGAAAAACTGGAAAAAGCCGTACACCATGCACTGGTAAAATACAGATTTGAAAGCGGCAGAGAGATCATCACAACGCAGGATCACCCTTTCATGCTCAAGGAAAAAGGCTGGGCTTCGCTCCGTCCGCAAAAGTCCGCACAGTATAAAGGCTTTGAAAATGTCGGCAAGATAAGAGTGGGCGACCTCTTCTCCATCATGGGCGGAACGGACAGACTCATTGCCATAGACAAGATCGAGGGAAGCCAAGAGACCTATACTATCTCCAAAATGAGTGCCGGAGATCATTTCATCGCAAATGGTCTGCTTGTGGGAGTAGAGAGTCTGAAAAATTAGGAAATTACTCTCCGTACAAAACCGGATATAGAAGATCTTCTACTTTTAAGAGGTTCTATTCGAGACAGAAACGCAGTCCTTCGGGCTGCGTTTTTTGTTTTGAGATTTCTTTTGCTCTGTTCTTAAACTCCGATTAACACTATCAAAATTAGGGCTAAGAGGGTATAAAAGTTTCTTCAAAGCCGTTCGGAGTTGAAAATCAACGCTTGATTCTTATGAACCAAGGTTTGATGGATAAAAAGCGAGACTTGATGTTTACACATCGGAGCTTGATTTTGAATTTTGAACAGGTTAAAGGGAAAAAATAAACGGGTTCGGGGGATTTTCTTAATACGTACAGGAAACATTACAATCCCATGAAGAGAAAGAGAGAGTCCGAAACCGGAACTCTCTCCTCCATATTAACCCAAATTTTTAGACAAGCAAAAAACGTAGCCGTCTAAGGGTCTTAGCAAGACCCTAATATCTTATTATTTGCGGAATGGCAGCTTTATCACCTTTGCTTCTATCTGCTTTCCACGAACCACAATGAATATCTTGGAGTCCGGAGCAGTGTAAGCTTTTTCCAAGTAGCCGAGTCCGATACCTTTTTTCAAGGCAGGAGACATGGTGCCGGAAGTAACATGACCTATGATTTTGCCCTCTTCGTTTGCAATCTCATAGCCGTGACGAGGAATACCTTTGCCCACCATTTCAAATCCTGTAAGCTTCTTTTCGGGGCCGTTGATCTTGGTTGCTTCCAAGATCTTACGTGATGGAAGGTTCTTCTTGTCGTCGGTCAGCTTGGTTACCCAACCGAGTCCGGCTTCGAGCGGATTGGTTGTTTCGTCGATGTCGTTGCCATACAGACAGTAGCCCATCTCCAAACGAAGTGTGTCTCTTGCACCAAGACCGGTAGGCTTGATGCCTGCATCTTTTCCTGCTTCAAAGAGTGCATTCCAGATGGTAACGCCGTTTTCAGGGTAGAAGTATAGTTCAAAACCGCCTGCTCCGGTATAGCCGGTGTTGGAGATGATGACATTCTTTACGCCCGCAAACTCCCCTACTTCAAACGCGTAGAAAGGTATATTGTCAAGGTTTACCGGAGTGAGGCTTTGCAACACAGCCTTTGCCTTTGGGCCCTGTACGGCAAGGATACCGATGTTATCGGATCCGTTTTCGAGGATTACACCGTCCGTAGAGTGCTTTTGCAACCAGGCAAAGTCTTTCTCGATGTTGGAAGCGTTTACGGCAAGCATATACTTGCTCTCTTCGTAATGGTAGAGGATAAAGTCGTCTACAATACCTCCCTTATCGTTTGGCATATAGTTGTACTGCGCTTTGCCTACTGCTACTTTGGAGATGTCATTGCTACAAACATTCTGAAGAAAAGGTAGAGCGTTTGGCCCGGATACCCATAATGCTCCCATGTGAGAGACATCGAACACGCCCATGTTCTCGATAACATTGAGGTGTTCATCGGTAATGCCGCTGTATTCTATGGGCATATTGAAACCCGCGAATGGTGCCATCTTGGCGCCCAACGACTCATGAATGGATGTAAATGGGGTTGTTTTCATTTTGTTGTTGTATGTATATAAGTAATTTGTATGTAGTATCTATTTGGTTTGTTCGGCTGCAAGCTTGGCTATTTCGCAAACAACCTCGTAGCTTTTGATAAGCGATGGAATGGGGATAAACTCGTATCTGCCGTGGAAGTTGTGTCCACCTGCAAAGATATTGGGGCAGGGCAATCCCATGAAAGAGAGACGAGAGCCGTCCGTACCGCCTCTGATGGGCTTGATGTTCGGCGTTACTCCCACTCGTTGCATCGCTTCGGAGGCAAGATTAACGATCTCCATGCGAGGTTCCACTATCTCACGCATATTATAATATTGGTCTTTCATCGAGAGCGTACACTTGGCAGTAGGGTATCTTTTATTGATTGTCTCCACGGCCTGAGTGAGTTGCTCCTTCATCTTTTCAAACTTCTCTCTGTCGTGATCCCGTATGATGTACTGCACGTTGGCATCTTCCACGCCTCCTTCTATCCCGATAAGGTGAAAGAATCCCTGGTATCCTTCCGTATTGGCAGGCGTGATGGGCGGAAGGAGCGAATTGAGTTCCATCGCCAAGAGGAGAGCGTTCACCATCTTGCCTTTGGCATATCCGGGATGCACATTGACGCCTCGTATGGCAATGGTTGCACCTGCCGCATTGAAGTTTTCATACTCCAACTCTCCTATCTCTCCGCCATCGATGGTATATGCAAAGTCTGCCTTGAACTTTTCTACATCGAAAAAGTCTGCTCCGCGACCGATCTCTTCGTCCGGCGTGAAGCCTACCCGGATGGTGCCGTGCTCTATCTCCGGATGCTCTTTGAAGTAGTGAAGCATCTGCATGATGGCTGCCACACCGGCTTTGTCATCGGCTCCCAAGAGAGTGTGTCCGTCCGTAACGATAAGCTCTTGCCCTTTATACCTGTTCATTTCGGGGAACATGGCAGGGGAGAGCAGGATCTGCTCTTTTTCGCAGAGTGTTATGGCTTCTCCCGTGAAGGGGACTATTCTTGGCTTGACATCCTTACCGCTCATGTCGGGAGCCGTATCCATGTGTGCCACAAAGCCTATGGTCGGAACTCCTTTCTTGCTTGTGTTGGCAGGAAGAGAAGCCATGAGGTAGCACTTGTCGTCTAATGAAATGTCTTCCAAACCGAGTGTCTCCAACTCCTCTTTGAGTAGCTTGGCAAGGTCGAACTGCTTCTTGGTGCTGGGGGTATCGTTTGAGGTAGGATCGCTCTTAGTATCTACAGATACATATCTTAAGAAACGCTCCACTATGGGATGATGAGTATTCATAATAATTTGTATTACGGTTTTACTGAACGGTCCAAGTATCTTTTATCGTACAAACATACTAAAAAAAGCATAGACCTATCATATCTTTTGGCTATATTTGCTAAACACGAAAACATATATTGAACAATGAAGAATTTTTCTTTTCACAATCCTACTCGAATCGTTTTTGGCAAAGACTGTGTAGCCAAATTGAATAAGTTTATACCAGAAAAAGAGCGTGTTTTGGTCTGCTTCGGAGGTGGCTCTGTCCGCTTCAACGGAGTCTATAATCAGGTGAAAGCGACTCTGTCGGGATATACGGTCCATGAGTTTTGGGGTATAGAGCCTAATCCATCAGTGGAAACTGTGCGTGCGGCTGTTGCGGAAGGAAAATCTTTTAATGCTACCTGCGTGTTGGCTGTGGGCGGAGGGAGCGTTCTCGATGCTTGTAAGCTGATAGCGGCAGCTCTTACAACGGATGTGGATCCATGGGAGATCACACGAGCCGGAGTATGTAAGACATATCTTCCTTTATATACGGTGCTTACGGTACCCGCAACAGGTTCGGAAATGAACAGTGGTGCGGTGATCTCGAATAAGGCGACGGGGGAGAAGTTTCCCGTCACTTGCGGTTTCCCCGTAGTATCATTCATGGATCCCTCTTTCTGCTTAACGCTGGGGCAGAGACAGCGTGCATGCGGTATTGCAGATGCTTATGTGCATGTCTTGGAACAGTATCTTACTTTTCCGCAAAGCGGTATCATGGACAGAATGGCAGAGGGTGTGCTGAAACAGTTGATAGATATTGCACCGAAATGCGTCAAGGAAGAGTTGGATTATGATACTGCTTCGGAATATATGCTGACGGCAACCATCGCTCTAAATGGATTCCTCGGCATGGGGGTGGTACCGGATTGGGCTACTCATTTTATCGGACATGAGATAACGGCTCTGACTTCTATCACTCATGCCGAAACGCTGACGATGATTTTGCCGCATCTGTGGTATGTTTTGCTTGACCATAAACAGGAAAAGCTGGCTCAGTATGCACGGCGAGTTTGGCATATTACAGATATAAAGGATGAAAGGAAGCTGGCTCTAAGGGCAATAGAGCGTACCGTAAAATTCTTCCGTGATTTAGGACTCGCAACATCCATGCTTGAGAAAAATGTCGATCCGGAGGTGGGAAATGAAATTATTGAGCGTTTTTATAAAAGAAATACATCTTTGGGAGAAGGCCAAATATGTACTCCTGAACTGATAGAAGCTGTAATAAGACGATCGCAACAGGTGAAATTTTGAGCAGAATCAAGCTGAATAAATATTAAATTACCACCAAAAGTTTTCTTATTCGTGCTTTTTGCGTAATTTTGCAAAGCAGAAATTCTAAAGAGAGACACTATATGTAATTTCAGGAGGGGATGTGGCTGGGAATAAGGATGGTAAAAGCACTGTCCTTCTATTATTACACTAAGTATTGTATAAGAATCAGTCAGTATTGTTCTGTATAATGGGACTTCCTCTCAGCTTGTTAGTTAAATGGAGGAGATCTCAATTAAAAATTTGATATAAAGTTATTACCCGTTTCCGGCTATCTCTATTGGTAATACAGATAACCGGAAAAACAGATGTTTAATATGGTACAAGAAAGATGTGTTCCGGATCTTCAACACCACTTTGAGTGTAAACACTATGAGCAAGAGTATTCTTGCTCTTTTGAGTGTGTGAGTGGAGAGGAAGGCTGTGTATTTTACGTGGATAGAAGCGACTTTTATGGTATCGTCTTCTTAAAGAGTGGTCGCCTGCGCTACTCGGATAGCGAAGAGAATAGTATTTTGTTGACAGAAAATACAATGGTCTTCATAGACAAGGTGGTCTCTTATGCTTTTACATTTGAATCCAATTGTGAATTGTATTATTTGCAATTTTATCGTCCGGCTCGCTTGTGCGAGAACTTTAATATAAGAGCTCTCAAATGTTATGCTCCGACTTCGTATGAAGTGTCTGTGCTGTCGATCGTAGAGCCTCTCAACGTTGCTCTCCAAAGTCTTAAGATGTACAGAGAAGATGGTTTGAAGTGTGGTGTCATAATGGATGCCAAACTTCGAGAAGTGTTCTTCGTTCTGAGATCTTATTATGAGAAAGAACCGTTGGCTTCTTTCCTTGCTCCTCTACTCAGAGAGGAGATCGACTTCAAGGAGTTTGTCTTGACAAACTATCTGCGAGTGAATACGGTACAAGAGCTGGCACAGAAGAAAGGGATCACATTGCGCCTGTTCAACAAGCTGTTTAAGGAAGCATTCAATGCAACTCCTTACCAGTGGATGTTGGAGCAAAAGGGCGAGGTGATAAAAGAACGCCTTTCAAGAAGAGAGGTGCCTTTTACAGATATAATAGAGGAGTTCGGCTTCTCTTCTCCTTCTCACTTCACGGTCTACTGCCGCAAGCAGTTCGGTGAAACGCCTTCAAGACTAAGAAAGAAGCTGATCCGGGAATCGAGAGAGGGGATTTGAGGTTTTCTGCCCCCAATTGTTTGTATGATACGTAAATAATACTTACCTTTGCAGCGAATTTCCCTTGTAGGGTCAGATAAGTAGAACTGTTCTCATGGTACTTATACCGACCGAATAAGCTCACCCTCAAGGCTGCTAACTATACAATATAATATATAATGTACGTAATTGTAGAGATGCAGGGCCAGCAGTTCAAAGTAGAACAAGGCCGCAGACTGTTTGTTCACCATATTGCAGATGTAGAAGCAGGTGCAACAGTAGAGTTTGATAAAGTCCTTTTGGTGGATGTCGATGGAGCTGTAAAAGTAGGTGCTCCGCACATAGAAGGCGCTAAGGTTGTATGCGAAGTAATCTCTCCATTGGTAAAGGGAGATAAAGTTCTTGTCTTTAAGAAGAAGAGAAGAAAAGGTTATCGCAGGCTTAAAGGTCATCGTCAGCAGTTTACAGAAGTTACTGTAAAGGAAGTGGTGGCGTAACGTTTGTCCTATTTTTATACACTTAAAAGAAAGCATTTGAATCATGGCACATAAAAAAGGTGTAGGTAGTTCTAAGAACGGACGTGAGTCGGAAAGTAAACGACTTGGCGTTAAGATTTATGGTGGTCAAACTGTAAAGGCAGGAAATATCATCGTTCGTCAACGTGGTACAAAACATCACCCGGGTAATAATGTGGGCATGGGTAAAGATCACACTCTTTACGCTCTTACTGATGGAGTGGTAGTATTTACTCGTAAGAAAGACGATCGTTCGTTTGTTTCTGTTGCTCAATAAGAGAGTATAGGCAAACTCACGAACTCAAGACCAAATCTCCGGAAACTCTTGTCGGAAATGTCAAAGAGAAATGGAGAAGAGGCAGATATAAATATCATAATAAGGTCGCTCCCGAAAGAGTGACCTTATTGTGTTTATAGCAAACAGTATTAGCGGTTTTGCTGATATCTTAAAGAGTATCTCCCATGAATCGTAAAGTCTGGCTTTTTATCGTATGTCTGTATATTGTTACCGTGAGCTCTTGTAGAACAACAAAGGCTCCCGTTCAACATGTTACGTTTCCCCCCGAAGTGAGATTGTCTCAGATAGAGGCACGAGAAATGGCAAATCTTGCTCAAGAAATATCTGTAGAGATAGGTATGCCGGTTACTCAAGAAGACAATCTGCTGCTTTATGCTTTTATAGCCGATTGGAGAAACGTTCCTTACAGATATGGCAGTGTCGGGAAAAGAGGAACAGACTGTTCCGGTTTCGTGATGAGTCTTTATGAAGCGGTTTATCAAATTCCTATTGGACGAATGTCTGCCGCATCACTCATGGATAAAACGGTTCCCATAGAAAGAGCCGAACTCAAAGAGGGAGATTTAGTCTTCTTTAATATCAACAACAGAACCGGAGGTCGAGCATCTCATGTGGGTGTTTATCTGCGCAATGATCTTTTTGTGCATGCAGCCACTAAGACCGGTATCACCATAAGTTCGCTTTCGGAAAGATATTATAGCAGAACCTATTTGGGAGCAGGACGAATCAGAGAGAGAACTTAAAGCCTATACTATCCGGATATGTATCCCAAAGAAGTTTCTACAATACTGTTTGATATGGATGGTGTCCTCTTCAATACCATGCCTGTCCACGTTTCGTCTTGGCTGGAGACTACCAACAATTATGGACTGAAAGCCAAGCCGGAAGAGTTTTACCTGTTTGAAGGTCAGCCAGGAAGAGAAACCATTCGTCATCTATATCTGAGAACATTTCAGACAGAGCCGCCACAGCATCTTGTGGAAGAGATATACAGCTATAAGACTTCTCGCTTTATGGAGAGTGCGGATGTGAATACACTCATTCCGGGGATTACGGATATTTTTGAATTTGCCTCTCAAAAAAGATGGAACATAGGAGTGGTAACCGGAAGCTCTCAGCGAGCCTCTCTTGATAAGTTAAAGCATCATTTTGGAGAATATGTTTCCACCTCCCATATTGTCACAGGAGATGATGTGAAGAGGGGAAAGCCTTCTCCGGAGCCATATCAGAAGGGAATGAAGATGTTTGAAGCACTTCCGGAGGAGACTTTGGTTATAGAAAACGCTCCGTTTGGAATCCAGAGTGCATCCTCTGCCGGTGCTTATACAATAGCAGTTGCTACGGGTCCTATACATGATGAAGTGTTAAGAGAGAACGGAGCAGACAGAGTATTCCCCGATATGCCTGCTTTGAAGGAGTGGTTGCAGAGCCACTATTGATCGGAGTACCAATTTATGCAGAATCAGATGAAGCCGATAACGAACAACGAAGTCAAGCTGATATCTTCTCTTCAACACGCTCGATATAGACACCGGCATGGACTTTTTGTGGCAGAGACATGGAAAGTAATCAAAGAGTTACTCCCTTATTTTGATCTCCATCTCATAGCTTGTCATCCCTCTTTCCCTATTCCGGACTCTGTTTCCCTGCCTTTTTCGGCAGTAAGAGAGATAGACGAAGTCCGGCTCAGAAAGTGTTCTTCTCTTCAAACACCGCGAGAAGCTGTTGCGGTATTCTCTTTGCCCTTACAGAAAGAGCTTGATTTTCAAACCCTACCTAAAGGTGTTATCCCTGTTTTAGATCGAATACAAGATCCTGGTAACATGGGCACTATCATCCGTTTGTGTGAGTGGTATGGTTGCTCTACTCTTATTTTGGGAGAAGGATGTGTAGATCCTTTCTCTCCCAAAGTGGTGCAGTCTTCCATGGGTGCTCTTGCAGGGGTTACGCTTTACAGGGATGTTGATCTGCCCGGTTGGATGTCTCTCAATAAAGATGGATCGACATCGGAGATTATTGCTACGGATATGACCGGTACGAGTCTCTACGGATGGAAACCGGAAAAGGATACCATCTTTCTCTTGCTGGGGAACGAAGGAGGAGGACTCTCTTCCGAACTGAAGCGGTTGGCAGATCATACAATTACAATTCCCCGTTCATCTCGCTCTTTTTCCGCCGAATCTCTCAATGTCGGAGTAGCTTCCGCCATCATATTGTCTCATCTTACGGCACACTCTTCATTATCGTGAAAGGAAAACTTTATCTTATTCCCTCCGCGCTGTCGGAAGTATCATCTTCCCATTATATCCCTCCATACAATATCGAGGTGATACGCAGTGTGAAGCACTTTATTGTGGAAAATGCTCGCACGGCAAGGCGTTTTTTGAAGTTTGCACTGCCGGAGCTGAATATCTCCGAGCTGGTTATAGTAGAGATGGACAAGCACAATCCACAAGAAAGCGTTGCAGAGCTGGCAGAACCATTGCTTCAAGGGTATAGTGTCGGACTGCTTTCCGAGGCAGGTTGTCCTGCCGTTGCCGATCCCGGTTCTCGCATAGTGGAGTGGGCACACAAGAAAGGAGTAGAGGTGATACCTTTGGTAGGACCCTCATCTATCCTGTTGGCACTTATGGGATCCGGCTTTAATGGGCAACGCTTTGCCTTCAAAGGCTATCTCCCGATAGATGATAGAGAAAGGGCATCGGTGTTAAAAGAGATGGAGCGAAGAATATCCAAAGAGGACGAAACCCAGATTTTTATAGAGACTCCATACCGTAACGTAAAATTGATAGAAGAGTTAGTCAGACAGCTTCCGTCACAGCTGCGTTTATGTGTTGCCGTGAATCTGACGGACGATAAACAACAAAAAGTAGTAACAAAAAGCCTTACCGAATGGAAGAAAGAGAAGGATCTCTCCGATTGGTTGCACAAACATCCTGCGATATTCCTTCTTTTTTAATCCTGACGAAAAATAAATCCTTATGTTAGTTAGAGTTTTTGAAGATAATCCCCAGAGCAGTGTTATCGCTCAAGTAGATGAGATTTTGTCTCACGGAGGAGTTGTCATCATGCCCTTGGATGGGCGTTATTGCCTTGTTGGAGATGCACTCCAGCCGCATGCTGTACAGACAATTTGTGATATAAAAGGGCTCATCAAATCCGTCAAAACGCCTTTGACCATTGTTTGTAAAGATCTTTCCCAGGCAAGTACCTATGCCAAGATAGACAACGCCTCTTTTTCCATTATGAGGCAGAATGTTCCCGGAGCATTTACTTTTGTATTGCCGGCGGGGGGAAGTCTGCCTAAGATTTTCAAGCAAAGGAAAGAAGTCGGTGTTCGTATCCCTCAAGGAGGTATCATTAACGCACTTTTTGCTCTCAGGGATGAGCCTCTCATTACGGCTTCTCTACCTTCTGCAAAAGCGGATGAGGATGAAGCATATCTTTACCATCCCGAACTTATAGAAGAGGAGTGGGGAGAAAAGGTGGATTTGATTCTGGATGCAGGAGAGGGAGCAATGGAGAGAACCACCATTGTCAGACTGATGGATCCGGACGAGATAGAGATTATAAGAGAAGGGGCAGGAGAGCTACAACTCTAACCCTAAGTTAAGAACAGATCCATTCTAACTTTTTAGAGGAAGAAAAAAGATATTAAAATTTGCACATCCTTCCGATTGCCGATTGCAAAAATAGTTGTTACTTTGCAGGCGATTTGGAGGATGTTTTTCTTTGGAAACTAAGCTTTTCGTTCACTCGAAAGGCATGCTGCAAATCCTTTACCTTTAGCCGGTAGAATCTTGAATCGAAAAAATATAATACGCTTATCTGAATAAATTTATGAATCCAACTTCCAAAAAGAATTCTCAATTCTTGCGTCACTTTTTAGAGGCAGGGATCTTTCTTTTGCTCTTCTTTGCTGTTTTCGGCTATATAGGCTCTCAGATGGGATTGGCAAATATGCTGAACACCATCATGAACACCTCTTTTCGTCTGCTTATAGATACCGTCTTCTACATCATGGGTATTACCGTATTGAGTGGTGCGCTCGGCAGTTTGTTGGTCGAGTTTCATGTGGTGGACATGCTGGAGCGTGTGCTCCGTCCGTTGATGCGTCCTGTCTACAATCTTCCGGGCGTCTCTGCTTTGGGTGGTATCCTGACATTCCTTTCGGACAATCCGGCTATCATCTCTCTTGCAAAGGATCGTAAGTTTTGCAGATACTTCAAGAAGTATCAGCTCGTATCCTTAACCAACTTCGGTACAGCCTTTGGAATGGGTCTTGTGGTTATTATTTTCATGGCGAGTAAAGGCTATGCATCGGGTGCTTTGGTCGGACTCTTCGGAGCACTTTGTGGTAGTATAATATCCACGCGACTCATGCAACGCTTTACTCTTAAACGGTATCCCGAAATGGACTCGGCGGTAGATCTCGAAGGCACCGAACACGTCGAAGCGGAAGAGAAAAAAGAGAATGCTTTTCTCCGTATGCTCAATGCTATTCTGGATGGAGGTAAGACAGGGGTGGACTTGGGTATCGCTATCATTCCCGGTGTACTCATTATCTCTACTGCGGTAATGATGCTGACAAATGGCCCTGGTGCGGATGGTGCTTTCAATGGAGACGCTTTTGAGGGAGTGGGATTGCTTCCTGCCTTGGCAGACAAAGTGGACTTCCTGTTCAAGTGGCTTTTCGGATTTGAAGACTCACGCCTTATAGCTTTCCCGATAACAACGCTTGGAGCTGTTGGAGCCGCACTTGGATTGGTGCCTAACTTTGCTGAGCAAGGAATATTGGACGGAAACGCCGTGGCGGTCTTCACTGCAATGGGTATGTGTTGGAGTGGTTTCCTAAGCACTCATACAGCCATGCTCGACTCTCTCGGCTACCGCAAGCTCATATCTCAAGCCATTGGAGCTCATGCCATTGGCGGTCTTATAGCAGGCGTTATTGCTCACTGGCTTTTCGTCTTGGTCAGCATGATCTTTTAAGTGGGTTTGTAATCAGTTTTTAATACCCGTATAGAGGCAAAATCGTATCACGATTTTGCCTCTTTTTGTTGGGAGCTTTTATATAAAAATGGAATTGATAACGGCTCCTCTAAAAGTTTCTTCTTTCATCGTCTTTTGGGGTTGCTAAAAATTGGAGTTGCCTTATCTGTTTGTCGATTAGCTTATTACTGAAAATCAATTCTTCTGAACTTTTCTCCTCTCGGACGGATTTAGGGCTTGTTTTTGAGTTAATATGTGTTGAATTTTGAGTGGTTTGATGTAAATATTTTCTAATTTAAGAAGGTGCCGTAAAATCTCTTCTTTTGGTGTCTAAAAATCTAAATCATTAGAAATGAATACTATAAGGGAAATTCTAAACACGTTAATCGAATTCGGTAAACGTGTTTAATGAAATCACTAAACGTGTTTACTGAAAAATTAAACACGTTAAGCCGAAACAATATGCTCGTTTACTGTTTTTGATGACTTTTTCTGGTTAATAAATGTGAGTAAAACAAGGGCGATTTAACATTCTGATCAGCCTCTGAAAACAACCCTTTCGATCAAAATAGAGAGCAAGAAAAAAGTGAGCATTTTTCGGGATGGAATATATAAAAATGAAGTCTCCAAAAACGGATTCAAACCAACTCTTTTTATCGAAAAAAGTGGTTGAAGAAGTTTTTGAAGCAAAATCCTTGCTCTGAAAATAATTTTATGCAATTTGTTGTTTCATTCTTCTGTTTGATAAACAGGTGGTTGGGTGTTTCTTGTGGATATTTTTGCTGCTAAATTACTTGGAGGTATTTGTACGTTCAAGATATTCTTCCTACCTTTGCATTCGCTAACGGGAAATCCCGGTGGCAAAGACAAGATCATAGATATATTGGATACAAGATTTTCAACAAGTAGTACAAGGGAAGAATCTACATAAGTAGAGGACATTACCCGTCAACTATTACCTGGGAAATAGAGTAAGGATACTGAGCATAGGAATAAAGTAAAAAAACAAAATGACAAAGAAGAGTTTGATCCTGGCTCAGGATGAACGCTAGCGATAGGCTTAACACATGCAAGTCGAGGGGCAGCATAAAGTCAGCTTGCNAAACAAAATGACAAAGAAGAGTTTGATCCTGGCTCAGGATGAACGCTAGCGATAGGCTTAACACATGCAAGTCGAGGGGCAGCATAAAGTCAGCTTGCTGATTTGGATGGCGACCGGCGGATGGGTGCGTAACGCGTATGCAACTTACCTGTCAGAGGGGGATAACCCGGAGAAATTCGGACTAATACCGCATACACTTGAGATGCTGCATG